>JBGPQZ010000075.1:0-11971 GCA_041489335.1 Methylomirabilia bacterium | reverse complement strand
GACGGCATCGGCCCCGAGGTGATGGCAGAGGCGCTGAAGGCGCTGCGCGCCGTCGAGGCCCGCTTCCCGGGACTGGCGTTCGACTGCGCGGAGTTCCGGGCAGGCGCCCGCTGCTACCGGGAGACGGGGACGGACCTGCCGGCGGAGACAGTCCGGGCGTGCCGCAGCGCGGACGCGATCCTGTTCGGCTCGGCCGGCGACCCCAGCATCCGTTTCCCCGACGGGACGGAGATCGCCCCGCAGCTCACGCTCCGCTTTGTCCTGGACCTGTACGCGGGCATCCGGCCCATCAAGCGATATGCCGGTGTGCCGCCCACCCTGGCAGGCGATCCGGCCATCGACTACGTGATCATGCGGGAAAACGTCGAGGGGCTCTACGCCTCGCGCGGGGCCGGTGTCCGAGTGGGCGAGCAGGTGGCCGTGGACAACATGGTCATCACGCGCCCCGGGACGGAGCGGATCGTGCGCTACGCGTTCCGCATCGCGGAGAGCCGGCAGGGGGCGCCGAAGGACAAGGTCCGGCGCGTGACCTGCGTGGACAAGGCCAACGTCCTGAAGAGCATGGCCTTCTTCCGGCAGATCTTCTATGAGATGGCCAGGGAGTTCCCGGAGATCCGGGCCGAGCATGCCTACGTGGACGCCATGACCATGTACATGCTGCAGCGGCCGCTCCACTACGACGTGGTCGTGGCCGAGAACATGTTCGGCGACATCATCTCGGACCTGGCGGCGGGGACCGTGGGCGGCCTGGGCCTGGCGCCGTCGGCGGACGTGGGCGACGCCTACGGGCTGTTTCAGCCGTCGCACGGAACGGCGCCGGACATCGCGGGGAAGGGCATCGCCAACCCCGTCGCGCAGATCCTCTCCAGCGGCTTGCTGTGCGCGTGGCTTTCTGATCGGAAGCAGGATCGGCAGCTCCTGGAGGCAGCCCGGGCCATCGAGGCGGCGGTGGAGACGGTGCTCCGCGACCGGCGCTTCCACACGGCGGATCTGGGCGGCACGGCCAAGACCGGCGCGGTGGGGGATGCCGTGGCCGCCGCCATCCGGGGGTAGAGTCGAATCAACCGCCAAGACGCCAAGCACGCCAAGACTGGGCCCCTTGGCGCTCTTGGCGTCTGGGCGGTTCAAGAGGAGAAATAGCATGGACCGGCCGATTCTGGGCATCACCATGGGCGACCCGGCCAGCATCGGGCCCGAGATTTCGGCGAAGGCCCTGGCCGAGGCGACCGTCTACGCGAAGGCGCGCCCACTCGTCGTGGGCGACCGCAACGCCATGCAGGACGCCTTGCGCATCACCCAGCTCCCGTTGACGCTCCATTCCATCCGGGAAGTCGCGGAGGCTGCCTTCACCCATGGGACGCTGGACGTGCTCGACCTCGCCAACGTGGACATGGCGAACCTTGCCTACGGTAAGGTCAGCTCCATGTGCGGGAAGGCCTCGGTGGAGTTCATCGAGAAAGCCATTGCCCTGGCACTGGCGAACGAGATCGACGCCGTGGTGACGGGCCCGATCCACAAGGAATCCATCAACCAGGCCGGCTGCCCCCACCCCGGTCACACCGAGATCTTCGGCGTGCTGACGAAGACCAAGGACTACGCCATGATGCTGGTGAGCGAGGAATTGCGCGTGGTCCACGTCTCCACCCACGTGTCGCTCCGGGAGGCGATCGAGCGCACCAAGAAGCCGCGGATCCTCACGGTGATCCGCCTGGCCCACCAGGCGCTCAAGGCCCTGGGCATCCCACAGCCGAAGATCGCCGTGGCCGGGCTCAACCCCCACGCGGGGGAGCACGGCCTGTTCGGCGACGAAGAGATCAAGGAGATCATCCCGGCGATCGAGGCGGCGCGGGCGGATGGGATCACGGTGGACGGCCCCATCGCGCCCGACACGGTCTTCGGGCGGGCGCGCGGGGGCCTGTACGATATCGTGGTCTGCATGTACCACGATCAGGGGCACGTGCCCCTCAAGACGTTGGGCTTCACCTTCGACCGGGTCGCTCAGAAGTGGACGTCGGTGAGCGGGGTGAACGTCACGCTGGGCCTGCCCATCATCCGTACGTCGGTGGACCACGGCACGGCCTTCGGGAAGGCCGGCAAGGGGACGGCGGCCCATCAGAGCATGATGGACGCCATCGACGTGGCCATCAAGCTCGCCCAGGGGCGCCAGGCCGGCCTCTTCGCATAGGTGCGCTCCCTGTGCGCGTGTCGGCTGCCGGCTCGGGTGACTCTTCGGACCGGCCCCACGGTGAAGCGGGGGCCGGTCCTTTTTTCGGGTCCCGGGCGGTCTTCGATGTGCGGTGTCGGCCCCACGCCGTCCAAAGATTCACGGCTCGAGCTGACGGTTGACCGCGACGGCCTAATCATGGGAGGATATGGCCCGGTCCTGCCCGGGAGCGCTTCGGGATAGGCCGGAAGGAGGACGAAGACGGCAGAGGTGCGGCGAGTTCGCCCGGGGCGGAACGCCGACACAAGGAGGAGATTCGATGCCACACGTCCTGCGGGCCCACGGGGTCGCGCTCCTGGCGGTCCTGGCCGCGGCCCTCGGGGTGCTGGCCTTTCCGGCGAACATCCGTGCCGCGGAGTTCGACCTGGTCGAGGCCCACACCACCACACCTGAACACCCGTACACCCTCGGGATGGTCCGATACGCCCAGCTGATCCGCGAGCGGACGCAGGGGCGCGTGGACATCCGGATCCACCACTCCCGGCAGCTCGGCGACGAGCGGCAGGTCGTCGAGGGACTGCAGCTCGGGACGATCCACCTGGCGGTGAGCTCCACCGGACCGCTGGGCGGCTTCGTGCCCGAGATGAACGTGCTGGATCTCCCGTTCCTGTTCCGGGACGCGAACCACGCCTACAAGGTCCTGGACGGCGAGATCGGCCGCAGCCTCCTCGGCAAGTTCGAGGCGGTGGGCATCAAGGGTCTCGCGTTCTGGGAGAACGGCTTCCGGCACATCACGACCAGCAAGAAGCCGATCGAGCGGCCCGCCGACCTGAAGGGCCTCAAGATCCGGGTGATGGAGAACCGAGTCCACCAGGCGGCCTTCCGGCAGCTCGGGGCGGACGCGACGCCCATGGCCTGGGGCGAGGTCTTCACGTCGCTCCAGCAGGGCCTCCTGGACGCCCAGGAGAATCCCATCCCCATCGTGTCCACCTTCAAGCTGTACGAGGTGCAGAAGTACCTCGCCCTCACCGGCCACGTGTACTCGCCGGCCCCCCTCCTGATGAGCAAGAAGACGTGGGACCGGATGCCGCCCGAGATACAGAAGGTCATGCTGGACACGGCGATGGAGGTGGCCAAGGTCCAGCGGCAGCTCAACCGATCGCAAGAGCAGAAGCAGCTCGGGGAGCTCAAGGCCAAGGGGATGACCATCATCGAGCAGCCCGACCGAGCCGCGTTCCGCGAGGCCATGCAGCCGGTGTTCGAACAGTTCCAGGGGCAGTTCGGTAAGGACCTCGTCCAGCGCATCGTGAACACCAAGTAGGATTGCCCCACCGAGCCGAGACGAGCGAGGACGGATCGGATGCTGGACGCGGTGAGTCAGAGTGTGAATCGAGCGGCCGAGTGGGTCATGGCCGTCCTGCTGGCGGCGATGGCCCTGCTCACCGGCGCGCAGATCGCGGGCCGGTTTCTCTTCGGCTACTCCATCTTCTGGTCGGATGAGGCCGCCCGGTTCCTCCTCATCTGGGTCGCCTTCCTGGGGATGAGTGTCGGCGTGCGCCGCGGGGCGCACCCCGGGGTGGACAGCCTGGTGCGGGCACTCCCGCCGCGCCGGGCCGGGATCGCCGCCCGCGTGGCCCTCTTCCTCTCCCTGCTCTTCTTCCTGATGCTGGTGGTCTACGGCGGGGTGCTGGTCCAGCGCACGTGGCTGCAGCACTCCCCGAGTCTGGGCCTCCGCATGAGCCTTCCGTACCTTGCCGTCCCGGTCGCCGGTCTCCTGATGGGTCTGCATGCCGCGGCCGTGGGCCTTCGGGGCGCAGGGCAGCCTGCCGCCGGTGAGGAAGGCTATCGTGAGTAGCCTCGTCCTGGTCGGCCTGCTGGCGGGGCTCCTCGCCCTCAACGTGCCGGTGGCCGTCACGTTCGGCTTGACGGCCACGGTCTTCCTCGTCCTCCTGACGGACGTTCCCCTCACGTTGATTCCCCAGCAGATGTTCGGCGGGGCGGACTCCACCGTGCTCCAGGCGGTCCCCTTCTTCCTGCTGGCCGGTGCGCTGATGGATAAGGGGGGGATCTCGCAGCGTCTGATCGGCTTCGCCAACACTTTGGTGGGTTGGGTGACCGGCGGACTTGCCATGGTGTCGGTGGTGGCGAGCATGTTCTTCGCCGGGATCTCCGGCTCGGCGGCGGCGGACTCCGCGGCCGTGGGATCCGTGATGATTCCGGCCATGGAGAAGAAGGGATACGCCAAGGATTTTGCGGCGGCGCTCGTCGCCTGTGCCGGCACCATCGGGACGATGATCCCGCCGAGCATTCCGATGATCATCTTCGGCGTCGCCACCGGCACCTCGATCGGGGCCCTGTTCATCGCCGGGGCCGTGCCGGGCGTCCTCATGGGGCTCGCCCTAATGGGCCACTCCTACGCGGTGAGCCGGCGCCGCGGGTACCGCGGGACGCCGTTTCCCACGGCGCGCGAGGCCTGGATGACGTTCCGGGAGGCACTCCTCACGCTGCTCATGCCCGTGATCATCGTCGGGGGGATCCTGGGCGGGGTCTTCACGCCGACCGAGGCGGCGGCGGTCGCGGTGTTCTACAGCCTCGTCCTCGGAGGCTGGGTCTACCGGGAGCTCAAGTGGGCGCACCTCACCGAGGTGCTGGTGACGACGGGCGTGGGCACGGGCGTCGTCCTGTTCATCATCGCGACCTCTACGGCCTACAGCTGGATTCTGGCGCGCCAGGGCATTCCGCTCCAGCTCGCGAACAGCTTCACCGGGATGACCGAGAACCCTTGGGCGTTTCTCCTCCTGGTGAATGTTCTCCTGCTGCTGGTGGGGACGGTAATGGAAACCGTGCCGGCCATCATCATCTTCGCCCCGGTCCTCCTGCCGCTGGTGAAGAAGCTCGGCATTGATCCGGTCTTCTTCGGGGTGATCATGGTGGTCAACCTCTCCATGGGCCTGGCTTCGCCGCCCTCGGGCGCCACACTCTTCGTGTCCACTGCCATCGCGAAGGAGCCGCTGGATCGCGTGTGCCGCGCCGTGTGGCCGCTCTTCTTCTCCATGGTGGCCATCCTGCTGCTGATCACGCTCGTCCCATCGCTCGTCCTGTGGCTCCCCCGCCTCGTCTACGGGCGGGGATGATGCGGGGGAGTGCGCGCTGAGCGAAAGCGCTGTAGGGCGTCACGCGGCGACGCGTAGCTGGTCTCGACCCGTGCGGGTACATCCAATGGTTCCTGGAGCGCCCGGAGTGGCTGGGGCCGGCGCAGAAGCCGCGCTGACACAGCAGCGGACCGAATGCCCTTGACGCGGCGGAGCGGCCGGGCAGAAGATAACCACCTGGCTCTTCGAGGGGGCTGCGGCGAAAGGAGTGCGACCATGACGATGCTACAGGCGTTGGAGCCGAGGGCCAAGGAGGTTCTGGCAAAGGAGCAGGCCGCCTACGAGAAGCGCAATCCGAAATCGCGGGAGGCCTACGAGCGATCCTCGCGCGTCCTGCCGGGAGGTGTCTCGCGAACCCTCTGTTACTTCCCGCCATTCCCGTGCCAGACGTTCTGCGGTGAGGGCTGCTTCATGGTGGACGTGGACGGGAATCGGCGCCTGGACCTCTTCAACTGCGCCACCACGCTGATCCTGGGCCACCGGCCGCCGCTGGTGATGAAGGCCGTGGAAGAGCAGCTTCACCGCGGCACGGCGTACCAGACGAACTCCGGCCTGGAAACGGTCCTGGCCGAGATGCTCGTGGAGCGCGTGGCCTCGGTGGAGCAGATCCGCTTCACGAACAGCGGCAGCGAGGGGACGCAGATGGCGATCCGGGCCGCGCGGGCCTTCACCGGCCGGCCCAAGATCGCCAAGATGGAGGGCGGATACCACGGCTCGCACGACTCGGTGGAGATCAGCGTCCGACCGTCGGCGGAGGCGGGCGGGCCGGTCGAGGCCCCGGTGCCCGTCGGGGGATCGGCGGGGATCAGCCAAAAGGTCCTCGACGACGTCGTCATCATCCCCTACAACAATCTGGAGGCGGCGCAGCGGATCCTCTGCGCGCACGCCTCCGAGCTGGCTTGTGTCATCGTGGAGCCGATCCTGGGAAGCGTGGGGTTCGTTCCGGCCGAGCGGGAGTTTCTCGTCGGGCTGCGCGAAGAGGCGAAGCGCCAGGGGATCGTGTTCATCCTGGACGAGGTGCAGAGCTTCCGCCTGGACCGCGGCGGCGCGCAGAGGCTGTTCGGGATCACGCCCGACATGACCTGCTTCGGCAAGATCATCGGCGGCGGGTTCCCGGTGGGGGCCTTCGGGGGGCGTCGGGATATCATGGCCCTGTTCAACACGGCCACGGGCCAGGGGACGATCCCGCACGCCGGGACGTTCAACGCCAACCCGATCACCATGGCCGCCGGAATTGCCACGATGGAGCAGCTCCCCCCGCCGGTGTACGCGCATCTGAATGGCATGGGCGATCGGCTGCGTGAGCGGCTGAGCGCGCTCGGCGCACAGTATCAGGTCCCGATGTACGTGAGCGGCATCGGCTCCATGTGGAAGATCCACTTTAGCGAGACGGCCGTCCGCAACTACCGGGACACGCTGCAGTCGAGCACCCTGATGCACACGGCCCTCTTCCTCTTCGGGGTCAATCGGGGGATCTTTCTCTCCGAGGGCGGGCGCTGCTGCCTGTCTGTCCCGATCGGCGATCCCGAGCTTGCCTCCTATTTGGGAGTGGTCGAGGAGTTCCTCGCTACCATTACCCGCTAAGGATCTGCAGGGGAGCAGGGGAGCAGGGGTGAAAGAGCACCCTGCCATCTGCTCCCCAGCCCCCGTGCTCCCCTGCAGCTCTTCGTGCGTTCGCAACCACGGACAAATGCATCGCCGCGGACCGCGAAGGCTTGGGCGCCAGCGGCTGGTGCAGTATCATGTATCCGGGCAGGTGGACGCCGGGTGCGCCGCGCGTCTGCCTTTCGTTGACATGCCAGGACACGAAGACCCTTGGACTAAGGGAGGGACGATGGCCGCCGCAACCCGCTCGCTCGTCGCTGACCTGCGCCGCCTGTTTCCGGTGGGGCAGGTGCTGGATTCCATCGAGGACCGCACACTCTACGCCTATGACGGGACCAGCATCAAGGCGCTGCCGGACCTCATCGTCATGGCGCGGGGCGTGAAGGAGGTGGCGACCCTCCTCAGGTTCGCCTCGGACCACGAGGTGCCGGTGGTTCCCCGCGGTGCGGGGACGGGCCTCTCCGGGGGTTCGGTACCGGCCGAAGGCGGCATCGCCCTCGTCTTGGCGCCCATGCGCGCCATCAAGGAGTTGGACGCCGGCAGCATGGTGGCCGTCGTGGAGCCGGGGGTGATCACGGGGCAGTTCCAGAAGACCGTGGAAGAGGCGGGGATGTTCTACCCTCCTGACCCGGCAAGCCTCAACTACTGTACCCTCGGCGGGAACGTGGCCGAGAACGCGGGCGGCCCGCACGGGGTGAAGTACGGCGTCACCAAGGATTACGTCCTGGGGCTGGAGGTGGTGCTTTCCAGTGGTGATGTGGTGCGCCTGGGCGGGAAGCAGATCAAGAACGTCACCGGCTATAACCTGGTCCAGCTCTTCGTGGGATCGGAGGGGACGCTCGGCGTCATCACCGAGGTGATCCTGCGCCTCCTCCCCAAGCCGCCGGCCAAGAAGACGATGCTCGCCATCTTCGACAAGCTGGACGCCGCCGCCACGGCGGTGGCGGGGATCATGGCAGGCGGCGTGATCCCGGCGACGCTGGAGATCATGGACCAACGGAGCATCAACTGCGTCGAGGACTACTTGAAGCTGGGCCTGCCGCGCGACGCCGAGGCGATCCTGCTCATCGAGGTGGACGGGATGGCGGAGGCGGTCGAGGCGGAGGCGAGGATCATCGACACGATCTGCCGGGAGAAGGGGGTCCGGAGCTTCCAGGTGGCGAAGGACAAGCAGGAGGAGGACTCCCTCTGGCGGGCGCGCCGGGCCATCTCGCCGGCCATCTCCTCGGCCCGCCCCAGCAAGATCGGCGAGGACATCAGCGTACCCCGGAGTGCTATCCCCGAGATGATCCGCGAGATCCAGCGGATCTCGAAGGAGTTCGACCTGCCCATCGTCATCTTCGGCCACGCCGGGGACGGGAACCTGCACCCGAACATCCTGACGGATCGCCGGGACCACAAGGAGATGGAGCGGGTGGAGCAGGCCATCGCCGCCATCTTCGAGGCGGCCGTGCGGCTGGGCGGGACGCTCTCCGGCGAGCACGGGATCGGCCTGAGCAAGCGGCCGTTCCTGCGCATGGCGCTGTCGCCCGAGACGATCAGGCTGATGGAGAATATCAAGCGGGCGGTGGACCCAAAGAACATCCTGAACCCCGGGAAGATCTGGGGGGGGGCGTAGGGCGCTTGCTCGGTTGGCCTTCGGCCCCGCGGGCCCGTCGCCTCGGGGCGGCCCCGGGGGCTCGGCTCGCTTGCGCGAGTCATCACCTCAGGAAGCTGAGATGGATCTTTTGAACCTTCACGCCCTCTTCAAGTGCAACAAGTGCGGCTCCTGCACCTCCGTGTGTCCACTCTATCAGCAGACGGTGCACGAGGGGATGGCGGCCCGCGGCAAGCTGGCGCTGCTGGAGGCGGTGGCCGACGGACGTCTGGACGCGCCCGAGGCGGTGCGGGCCAAGCTGGAGGACTGCCTGCTCTGCGGGGCCTGCGCCCAGAACTGCCCCAGTCTGGTGCCGACCACCGACCTGTTCCTGGAGGCGCGATCCGGCCTGGCCAAGGAGTTGGGTGTCCCGCTGCCGATCCGGCTACTCCTCACCGCACTCGGGTCTCCCGCCATGATGGACTTGGGTACGCCGTTCTCGCATCTCTTCCAGCGGACCGGCCTTCCGGACCTGCTCCGCAAGAAGGCGGGCGAGGTGCTGCCCGAGGTCGTCCGGGCGGCCCTGCGTTCGATGCCGCCGGCGCCGCTCCACTCGTTCCGCTCACGCGTCGAGGGGCTGCCGAGCAACGGGGACGCGCCGCGCGGGACGGTCGGGTACTTCGCCGGCTGCTTCATGAACTGGGGCTACGCGGACGCGGCCGAGGCCACACGCCAGATCCTCATGCGGGGCGGATACAGGGTGGAGGTGCCCCCCGTGGTCTGCTGCGGGGTGCCACATCGGGTCTACGGGGACACGGAAGCTGCGCTGGAACTGGCCCGGAAGAACGTCGCCGCACTCGAGAAATACGAGCGGATCGTTACCGACTGCGCCTCGTGCGGGGCGGCACTCAAGGAGTACCGACACCTGCTGGAGGAAGATCCCGCGTACCGCGACCGAGCTGAGGCAGTGTCCGCCAAGGTTGCGGACATTTCCGAGTTCCTCGTGGAGCATGGATTCCCGAAGCCGCAGCCGGGGCGCGCGCCGCTCAGGGTGACCTATCACGACCCGTGCCACCTGGTGCGGGGGCAAGGCATCAAGAGCCAGCCGCGCGAGCTGCTCAAGGCGATCCCCGGCGTGGAATTTGTGGAGATGAAGGACGCGGACGTCTGCTGCGGTGCGGCAGGCTCCTTCTGCGTCACGCATCCGGCCCTCTCCGAGGGGGTCGGCGGGGTGAAGGCCGAGAACGTGATCGCCACGGGTGCCGATGTGGTGGTGAGCGGCTGCCCGTCGTGCCTCACCCAGCTCCGGGCCATGCTCCGCGCTCGGGGATCGAACATCCGCGTGCGTCACCCAATGGAACTATTGGCTGAGAGCTATCGGCAATCGGCGGGGCGAGGCGGGAAGTAGGATCCGAATCCCCTCACGCAATCGGAAAGAGAAAACGGAGGCGAGTGGTGAACTCGCCCCCGTTTTCTTTGGTGCGGGCCCTTTCGCGCGCCTATTCGCTCAGACCAGACCCGTCTCTGGCGCGCGGTCCACGGTTGCATCATCGGACGGGAGGGTCAGGGCGTCGGCTTCCTGCCTCAAGAAGACCTCTGCCAGACGTGCGATCCCTCGATAGAAAGACCCCGCAGCATGCCCGCAAATGCGCTCGCACAGTGTCGGAACCCACTGCACCAAATGGTCGCAGACCAGGCGTTTCTCGTAGCCCCGCACCCGGCGTGCCTCGTTCAAGTCCCCTCGGTTCCAGGCTCGAGCTTCGGCCCGGCAAAGAAACTCCATACAAGCCAACTCAAGCCCGACGTGGTCGGGGAGATCCTTGCAGTCCTCAGAAATAGCCACGCCCGCTTCGCAATACAACTGCTTCACGGCCAGGGTCGAGGGCCCCATGAGGAGCCCGCGGACCCGCCTGTCGCCAACTTCTCGCTCGTCGCGGTACACCGCCTCGTAGGGGGTGACGTAGCGCCCCAGGGGGACCATGAAAAGATCCTGGAACTCTCGGTCCAGGCTTTCATAATCCCCCTGGAATTCGGCGGCGAACCTGCGGAGATCTTCCGTCGCGGCGGCCCCGAAACTCGCCTGCAGTTCCTCCAGGAAGCCTTCGGCCAGGAACGGGGCGACGAGGGTCCGTCCGGGCGACTCCAAGAAAGCCGCCGAGAGGAACTTGTACATGTTGCCACGAGCCGTGGCCCAGGCACCCGGGTCCGTCATTTCTTCACGAATCGCGCAGATGGCTTCGTAAAGTCGGGGTCAGCGAAGCCGTCCGGGGCGTTCTGGCCGGACTGGGCCGGGGTGAACTCCGACACAAAGGTCAGCGCCTTGCCGACGCAGGTCGTCGCGCACGCCGGCTGGAGCCCTTTGTCAATCCGTTCCACGCACATGGTGCACTTTTCGACCTTCTGCGTGGTCTCGTTCCATTGCGGGGCGCCGTATGGACACGCCCAGAGGCAGTACTTGCACCCGATACACTTCTCCTGGTCGATGAGCACGATCCCGTCTTTGGCCCGTTTGGTGATCGCGTTGACCGGACAGGAGTTCATGCAGGCCGGCGTCTCGCAGTGGTTGCACGCGGTCGTCACGAACGTCCGCCAGACGTTGGGATACGCCCCCCCTTCCTGCACGACCACCCAGCGGTAGCTGACATGCAGCGGACGCTGGAGGTTGCCCCCCTTGAAGAGGAGGGGGGAGTTCCCGGGGGCGGTGTTCTGCTCCGACTTGCACGCGACCGTACAGCTATGGCATCCGATGCAGCGTCCCAGGTCGATGAGCCACCCAGACTGCGCCATGACTCCTCACCTCCCCCTATTATGCCTTCACCAGTTTGACGCGACTGTCAGAGAACGACACGCTACCCCCAACCTTGTCCTGGATCGAGGTGTTCAGGATCTTGCCCTTGAACTGGTCCAGCCGCATGATCGGGTTCGGCGAGAGCCCCGTCCCTCGGCCGGGATCGGCCCCTTGGGCCACGCCATCCACGACGTAGGGCTTGGAGGCCAGCTCCCAATGGCCGAAGTGGCCCGACACCGCGATCACGCCGGGCCGGAGGCCCTCCGTGAGTTTCGCCTTGCCCACCACGCCGCCGGGGCTGGTGGCGGAGATCAGCCGGACCTTATCGCCGTTTCCAATCCCCAACCGCTTGCCGTCCGAGGTGTTGATCTCCACGAAGTTCTCGGGCTGGATGATCATGAGCCACGGGAGAGTCGCCGTCCGTGCCTGCGCATGCCAGGCCATCTTGTAGGTGATGAGGTGAAACGGAAACTCCTTCTCATCCACGGTGGCGATGGGGGTGTTATCCGCAAACTTCGGCGGATCGTAGTGCGGAAGCCCGTCGAAGTACTGTCCGATCATCGAATCCTTGGTGGTGGCGAGCTGCTCGATGTAGATGCGGATCAGGTTGCCGTACTTGTACTTGAGGTACTTCCCGTCGTATTCGTTGCCCGAATCCTCGAACACTCCTCCCTTGGCCACAATCT
>JBGPQZ010000074.1:0-11997 GCA_041489335.1 Methylomirabilia bacterium | reverse complement strand
GTCGCACCAGGTAGTTGTGCTTGGTGATGGGCAGGGTGATGCCGGTGATGTTGATCTCCTGGAAGGCGTCGGTGCCGATCACCGAGTCGGAGACCTGGGCCGTGATGGCGACGACGGGGACGGAGTCCAGCATCGCCGTGGCGATCCCGGTGACCAGGTTCGTGGCCCCCGGTCCGGAGGTCGCCACGCAGACTCCCACCTTGCCCGTGGCGCGGGCATAGCCGTCTGCCGCGTGGGCGGCGGCCTGCTCGTGGCGCACGAGGACGTGGTGGATCTGCGGATACTTGGCGAGCGCGTCGAAGAGCGGCAGGGCGGCGCCGCCCGGATAGGCCCAGACGACGTCCACGCCCTCGCGGACCAGGCATTCCCAGACGACTTCGGCACCGGTGTATGGCATGGTCAGAGGCTGCCCTTCCCCCTGCGATTCCCCACGACCATTGTGGACGGGGACGCGACGGCCGGGAGGCTCGGGGCTCCCGACTGGAATGAGGGGGACCATACCAGCCGCTGCCGGACGGGTCAAGAGGTTTGCGGCGGCCGGCCGCGGTGCGCGTGCTCTTACAGGCTGTCCTGGTGCGATAGTGGCGCGTCGGACCCGGCGGGCCAGAGGTGGAGGCGGGACGGGTCGAAGCTGAGCGTGAGCACACCAGTGAGGAGCGGCCGGCCCGCGGGGTCGGGGTCGTCCACGGTGAGGTGCTGGCCGGCGACCGCGATCCGGTAGCGCACGGTCGTGCCGAGGTAGGTCCGGGATACGACTTCCCCCTGCACCTCACTCCCCGCCGATCCCGCTCCGATGCGGATGGCCTCGGGGCGGAGGGCCAGGATGACTTCCTCGCCGGATTCCAGGGCTGGGGTGTTCGCGGGAAGCGGAAGGAGGAGCGACCCGAGGCGGAGGCTGCCCCCCTCGATCTTTGCCCGGAGCAGGTTCACCTGGCCGACGAAGGCCGCCACGAACGGGTCGGCCGGCTGCTCGTAGATTGCCCGCGGGGTCCCCACCTGCATCAGTTTTCCGCCTTGCATCACGGCGATGGTGTCCGAGATGGCCAGCGCCTCTTCCTGGTCGTGGGTCACATAGAGCGTGGTGATGCCCACGCGGCGCTGAATCTCGCGGATCTCCTCCCGCACGCTCACCCGGAGCTTCGCGTCCAGGTTGGAGAGCGGCTCGTCCATCAGCAGGACCTCGGGCTCCACGATCAGCGACCGGGCCAGGGCCACCCGCTGCTGCTGCCCGCCGGACAGCTCCCGCGGGTAGCGCGCCTCCAACCCTTCGAGCTGCATGAGCGAAAGCGTGTGGCGCACCTTCTCCGTGAGCGCGGTCCGAGACAGCCCCCGCAGGCGCAGCCCGTAGGCCACGTTGTCGAAGACTGTCATATGGGGGAAGAGCGCGTACTCCTGGAAGACCGTGGAGGTCTTGCGCAGGTAGGGCGGGAGGCCGCGCTGGGAAACCCCGTCGATCAGGATGTCCCCCGCATCGGGCTCCACGAAGCCGGCGATGAGCCGCAGCAGCGTCGTCTTCCCGCAGCCACTGGGCCCGAGGACCGTGGTGAGGCTCCCCCGCCCGATGTCCAGCGAGACTCCCGCCACGGCCTCGGTCCCGCCGAAGCGCTTCACCACCCCGTCGATCCGCACGTGTGCCGTCGTGTTGTCCATGCTCATAGCTCGAAGAGGCGCAGGCGGCCTCCGGTGATCAGGCGGAACGCCAGGAGCAGCAGGAAGACCGCCGACATGAGGCTCGCCGCCATGGCGCTGGCCTGCCCCCAGTCGCCGTGCTCCGCCAAGGCCAGGATGGAGGCGGAGGCCACCACGTTCCCCGGCGAGATCAGGAAGACGACGGCACTCAGCGTGTTCATGGACCGGATGAAGGTGAAGATCAGGGCGGAGGTGAAGGCCGAGCGGATCAGGGGGAGCGTCACGTCCCAGAAGGTGCGCAGGGGGCGTGCCCCGAGGTCGGCGGCACCCTCCTCGATGCTGGGGGCGATCTGGGCGAGGCCCGCCACCGCCGCCCGGTAGCCCACGGGGATCGTCCGGAAGAGCATGGCCGCCACGATGATGGCGCCGGTCCCCGTGAGGGCGAGTGGCGGCGTGTTGAAGGCGAGAATGTAGCCCACGCCGATCAGGGTCCCCGGCAACGCGGCGGGCAGGACGGCCGCGAAGTCCACGGCGGCCCGGCCGGGGAAGCGCTTCCGGTGGACCAGGAAGGCCGCGATCACGGCGAAGAACGAGCCGCCGAGGGCCGCGGTCCCGGCGAAGCGGATGCTGTTCCAGAGCTGGCTGCCGCGGAAGACGGTGTACTCGAAGTTCTCGAGGGTGGGTCGCCAGTTCACGCCCCAGGTCCGGGCGAAGGCCCCGACGAACACCACGGCATACGTCGCCAGGAGCACGAGGGCCACCAGGCTGCAGGCCGTGAAGACGACCCAGCGGACGGCGGGCGACATGGGGGGCGGGTCCGCGAAGCTCCCCTTGCCGGTGATGGTGGCGTAGGAGCGGCCCTCGACCCAGTAGCGCTGGAGGACGAAGAGGACGAGGCTGGGGAGGAGGAGCGCGGCGCTCAAGGCGGCGGCCATGCCGATGTCGCCCCACCCGGTGATCTGGGTGTAGGTCTCGGTGGCCAGCACCTTGAACGCGCCCCCGACCAGCATGGGATTCCCGAAGTCGCTCAGGGCGTAGATCCCCACCAGGAGCGCGGCGCTGGCCAGGCCCGGCGTGGCCAGGGGGAGCGTGACCGTGCAGAACAGCCGGAGGCCGTGGACCCCCAGGTCCTGTGCCGCGTACTCCAGGGTCGGGTTGATCCGGCGCAGGACGCCCGCCAGGGAGAGGTAGGCGATGGGGAAGAAGGCCAGGGTCTGCACCATCCAGAGGCCGTGCCAGCCGTAGATGTCGCCGCTCAAGCCCAGGAGGGAGTAGGTGACCAGGCCGCGGCGGCCGAAGAGCAGGATGAAGGCGAGGCCCCCCACAAACGGGGGCGAGACCAGTGGGAGGATCGCCACCAGCTTAAAGAGATGCCGCAGGGGCACGTCCGGCCGCGAGGTGGCGTAGGCGAAGAGGAACCCGAGGGCCACGGCCGAGGCCGTGGACAGGACCGCGATCAGGAAGGTGTTACCGCCCAGCCGGAGCCAGCGGGGATCGGTGAAGAGACGCCACCACTCCGTCAGCCCCGGCTGGGCGAGCACGCGCACCACGGGGAAGATCACGAAGACCGCGAGGCAGCCGACCACGAAGACGATCGCCAGGAGGCCCAGCGGGTCGCGCGTGAGGGCGCGCACCCGGGAGCTTCCGCTCCACGCCTGCACCGCGGTGACCTTGGCCATGCGCCGCCCCTGACCCTACTTCTTGAACTGCTCGCCAAACTGCTTGAGGAGCCGCTGGCGATTCTGTGCGGCCCAGTCCAGCTTGTAGTCCACCAGGTCCAGCTTCTCCAGCGGCGTGGCCCCCATGGGGAGGCTGACGTCGCTCCGGAGCGAGCCCTCGAAGTTCAGGTCCACGATGAGCTGGATCGGGTCGCGGCCGAGGACCCAGTCGATGAACTTCTTCCCGCCCTCGGGATTCGGCCCGTTCTTGATGAGAGAGGCCGAGCCGATGTCCCAGCTCACGCCCGCCGGGTGGATCAGCGCGATGGGATAGCCGGCCGAGATGGCCTTCAGGGCGTCGTGGGCGAATGTCACCGCGATCAGGAACTCACCGGCAGCCACCATGCGGGTGGGGGCGATCCCGCTGGGCGTGTAGAACCGGACGTTCTTGTCCAGGGCTTTCAGGTACTCCCAGCCCTTCTCCTCGCCCAGGCGGAAGAACTGACCCACGATGAAGGTGAACCCCGTTCCGGAGCTCAGGGGGCTCGGCGCCACGATGAGGTCCTTGTACTTGGGATCCAGCAGGTCCTCCCACGTCTTGGGCATGGGGGCGTTGCCCATCTCCTTCTTCCAGCGCTCGGTATTAACGGCGATCCCCTGGACGGTGAGGGCGCTGCCCGTCCAGTACCCGTCGGGGTCCGCGTACTTGGCGGGGATCTCGCTCCTCCGCGGCGTCTTGTAGGCCTCGAGGAGACCTTGCGCCTTCATGGACTCCTGGATGGCGCGGGAGATCCCGAAGATCACGTCCCCCTTGGGAGACTGCTTCTCGGCTTGGACGCGCGTGGCCACTTCGCCGGCCGACAGGCGGATGAAATCCGCCTTGGTCCCGGTGTCCCGCTCGAACTTTTGCATGAGCCGGGCCAGCGTGTACTCGTGGATCACGCCGTAGACCATGACGGGTTTGGTCTGGGCGGCGACCGGCGGGGCGAGAGCCATCGCGAGAATTGCCAGGCTGCCGATGAAACTCAAGGTCCTCCAACGGAGATGATGCGTTCGCATGGCGTCCTCCTTCTTCGGGCAATTCATCTGTCCATGCCTCTCTGCCCCCTCACCCGGCCTTCAGCCTCCCTCTCCCCGCCGGGGGAGAGGGACGGGGGTGAGGGGCGGCCTCTGTCTGGAGCGCGCGGGTCTCAGCGTGATGCAAGATACTCGTCCACGATCCGCCGCGTCTGCTCCAGCGTCGCGGGGGTGTGCAGCTCCAGGACCCAGAAGTCGCAGCCAGCGGCCACGAGGCCGTCCAGGGCCGGGCCGATGTCCGCGAGCGTCTGCGGCACGAAGTGGGTGTCGTTGCGCTCTGTGTAGTAGATGTGGGTGGCCAGGATGGGCGTGGGGATGCTCCGCAGGAACTCGAGGACGGATCCCCGCCCTGCCTGCACCCACGCGCTTCCGTGCGCGTGGCCGAGATCGAAGGTCACCGGTGCCCCGGTGGCCTCGAGGAGGCGCGCGAACGTCTCGGGATCGCTGGTCGGGCCGCCGCGCAGGTTTTCCACCGTCAGGCGGACATCCCGACGGGCGCCGTAGTCGAGGAGGCTGCTGAGGTTCCGGACGAGACCGTCCCACGACAGCTCCTCGGGGTCCGGGGCGTAGGAGCCGACGTGCATGTTCAGGTGGTGAGCACCCAGCTCCTTGGCCGCGTCGAGGTAATCCTGGAGGATTCGGACGGCGGCCGCCGCGTGGTCGGGGTCGCGGTGGCCGATCTCCAGATCGGTGTAGGGCGCGTGGGCGGACGAGATCGGACCGACCTGCCGCAACTCCTCGAGACGCCGCTGCCGCCTCCGCTGCGGTACCATCAGGCGCCAGCCGTCCCACGCCCACTCGACCCCGTCGTAGCGGTGCGACGCGACATAGTCGCGCATGGTATTCAGATCCTTCCCGAATGCGCTGTGGCAGAAGAGCAGCTTAGGAATCATACACCTCCTTCGGTTCCAGGGAAACGCGATTGCCCTCTACTTGAACGCCCCCAGGGTCAGGCCGCGGACAATATAGCGCTGCAAGAGGAGGGCGGCCAGCGCCACGGGCAGGACGATCAACACGCCCGAGGCGAAGACCGGGCCCCAGTTGATGGCATACCCCGTGATGAAGTCGTTGGCCGCCGCCGGGAGCGTCTTGCTGGCGGTGGCCGAGGCGAACACGATGGCGAATAGGTACTCGTTCCAGGCGAAGATCAGGGACAGGATCACCGTGGCGGTGACGCCGGGAGCGGCCACGGGCAGGACGATGTAGCACAGGCTCTGCAGGCGGCTCGCCCCGTCGCACTGGGCGGCTTCCTCCAGCCCCACGGGCACCTCGTCGAAGAAGCCCCGCAGGAGCCAGATGCTGAAGGAGAGGAGGAACGACGCGTCGGCGATGATGAGCCCCGTCAGGGTGTTGATCAGACCCAGGGTGCGGAAGATGAGGAACAGTGGGATCAGCAGCGTGGCCGGGGGCAGCATGCGGGTGAACATCAGCCAGAACTCGAAGAGGCGTCCGCCCGCCCGATACCGCGAGAGGGCATAGGCCGCCAGGACGGAGGCCGCCACGGTGATGATGGTGGTGGAGATGGCCACCACGAAGCTGTTCAGCGTGTAGGTCCAGAACGCGTGCCGCGAGAAGATGACCTGGTAGTGCTCCCAGGTGGGCGTGAAGAAGAGGACGAGCTCGTTGGCGATGATGCTCTCCCGCGGCTTGAACGAGCCCAGCACCATCCAGAAGAAGGGGCCCGCCCACACCAGGACCGCCAGGCCCATCGCCAGCAGAAACCCGAGACGGCGCAGAGGGGATCGCATCCTCACTCCGGCGCCAGGGCCCGCGGCCCGAAGCCCTGCCGAAAGGCCCAGTAGACCACGATGCTCACCGCCGCCAGGAAGAGGGACAGGACCGCCCCCTGGCTGTAGTCCTGGGTCTGGATGCCCACGGTGTAGATGTGGATGGGCATGACCCGGGTGATGGTCGCGTTGCCGAAGAGTGCCCAGATGAGACCGAACGTCTTCAGGATGTCGATGGCCCGCACCAGGAGGATGACGCCGATCACCCCCTGGAGGAGGGGCAGGGTGAGGAACCGGAAGCTCTGCCAGGCGGACGCCCCGTCGATCCGGGCGGCCTCGTACGGCTCGACCGGCAGCGAGCGCAGCGCGGCGCGCAGGAGCAGGAACATGAAGGGCATCCACTGCCAGGTGTTGCTGATGAGGATGCTGAGGAAGGCGTAGTGGGCGTTGAGATGATTCACGGCGAACGGGCCGAGGAGCGGGATGGCCTGCACGAATCCGATGGGCGTGCCGGTGAGCCAGGGCAGGCCCTCCAGGCCGACCAGACCGAGGAGCAGATTGAGGAGTCCGTTGTAGAAGTTGAAGAGATACTTCCACAACATCCCGACCACGATGCTGTTGGTCATCATGGGCAAGAGGATGAGTGTGGCGAGGAGCGACTCGAACCGAACCGGACGGTTCAGCCAGAGCGCCATGCCCAGGCCCAGGCCGAACTGCAGGATCAGGCCGAAGACCAGAAGCTCCAGCGTGAGGACGAGCGTGGGGAAGAACTGCGGGTCGTCGCGCACCACGCCGACGAAGTTGGCGAGGCCGGCGAACGGCCAGTGGCCGCGGAAGTTGAGAATCGTCACCTTGAAGAAGGCCAGGTAGGTGAGGAATCCGATGGGGATCACGGTGACGCCGACCAGGAGGATCGTGGCGGGGATGAGGAGGGTGTAGCGCAGGTATGCATCCCCGAGGCGGACGAGGAGGGTGATGTAGAGCAGGACGAAGGCCGCGCCGCTGACCGACACGACCAGCGGGCCGGGCGGGAGGAGGGTCCAGATGAGAGCCCAGCACCCGAGCAGTCCGGCGAGCCAGAGTCCGAGGAAAGGGATCAGGCGAGGCGGGCGCTCTCTAGCCATGGAGCCTCTTGTTGCCGGAGCTTGGCGAGCAACTCGGTGAGGTCGGAGACGAGGAGATCGGGTCCCGCGGCGGCGAGGCGGTCGCGGGGCGTGGCGCCGGTGCAGACCGCCACCGCCAGGGCGCCGGTGCCCCGCGCGCTCGCCACATCGTGCGCCGAGTCCCCCACGACGATGGTCTCCGCCAGGGTGCCCGCGAAGCCCCGGACCCGCACGGCCTGGACCGCCTGGCGGACCAAGGCCTCGCGTGTGGGGGTCACTCGGTCCGCGTAGATCACCACGTCCAGGAGCGAGGGGAGCCCGGACGCCTGGAGCTTTGGCTCGCCTTCTTCCCGGAAGTTTCCCGTGACGACACCGACCCACTCCCCGCGGCGCTTCAGAAACTCCAGGCAGTCCCGTGCCCCCGGCAAGAGGGCGGGGGGTCGCAGGGCGAGCCCCCGCCGCACGTGCGCGAGGTAGACGGCCAATGCCCGGGGAACGGAGGACGGGGGGGCGTGCCCCCCGTGTGCCGTCACCACCCCCTGCACGACATTGGCGAACATCTGTCCGAGGTGGGGGGCGATCACCGGCGGGGTGACGGCCAGGGCGTACACCTCGTGGAAGACTGCGACCCAGGCGTCCAGTTGGTCGGCCGACTGTGTCACCAGCGTCCCGTCGATGTCGAAGAGCCAGAGGCGCGGCGCGGCCTCCACCCTATTTCCCTTGCTGCAGGCGGCGGATGACCTCGGCCGCGCGGCCGAGGGAGGCCTTCACCTCCCCCTTGCCGGTCACGATCTTGGACAGGGCCTCGTTCATGGCCTCGTGCTGCTTGAGGTAGAAGGGCGGGGCCGAATCTCCCTTGGCGATCCGAAGCGAGGCTTCCATCAACTCGAAGTATTCCCGCGGCTGAAGGCTTGGATCGCGCAAGAGCGAGTAGCGCGAGGGTGTCCCGCCTGCCTTGGTCATGAGCCGCATGCCGTCCTTCCCGGTGAGGTATCGGTAGAACGCCCAGGCCTCGTCCTTCCGCTTGGAGCTGCCGTTCAGGAGGAGGATCTTGCCCTGCTGGAAGGGCGTGCGGTAGATGCTCCCGTCCGACTTCTTGAAGCCGGGAACGGCCGTGATGGCGATCTGGTCCTTGAGGGGGCTCTTGCCCGCCTTGATCATGGGGTAGGCGGCGTTCCAGTAGGGGGCCGCCATGGCCACGACCCCCGTCTCCAGGGCGTCGCTCACATTGGAGAAGCCCCAGGAGAAGATGTCGGGGGGAAGGACCTTGGCGTCCCGCAGCTTGGCGTAGTACTCCCCGGCGGCAATCGCGCCGGGGCTGTCCACGCCCACCCGGCCCTGGTCATCGAGGATGAAGCCGCCCATGCTCCACATGACCGAGTAGAAGACCTTGGGCTGCTCGGAGCCGGCCAGGGCGGTGAAGGACGCGCCGAACATGGTGGGGGACTTCTCATTGAGCCGCTTGGTCCAGCGCTTGGCCTCCTCGAAGTACTCGTCCCAGGTGGCCGGCGGCGTCTTCACCAGGTCCTTCCGGTAGTAGAGGAAGTGGGTGCTGACGTCGAAGGGCAGGGCGTAGACCTTGCCCTGGTAGGCGTAAGTGAAGGCGATGTCCTTGGGGTCGTACGCCTTGGGGTCCGTGTGACGCGGGTCGTCGAGGTAGGGGCCGATGGGCGCGATGGTCTTGGCCTCGGCCAGGACACCCACGTCCACGTCGTTGGCCTGGGCCAGGTCGAAGGAGTCGGTCCCGGCCACGAGTTGCGTGTGGAGCGTGGCGTAGTAGCCGGAGCGGCCGATCTCCATCAGCTCCACGGGGTGGCCCGTGGCCTTGGTGTAGGCCTGGGCCACGGCCTTGATGGCGTCGGCCTCGACCCCGGTGCGCACCATGACCACGACCTTGTCGGCGGCGTGTCCCGCGAGCGGGGCGACGAGCAAGGATCCCAGCAGGACGGCACAGAGAACCTTCATGGCACTGACCTCCTTCCTCTACGACGGGCGGAGCGCCCGCAACCACATGCTAAAGCAGGTTCCGGCCGGCTGTCAAGAAACCTGTGCGGAGTTGTTCATTTTGGTGTATTTCGGAGTGATTCCGGTTGAAAGTAGGGGTCGCCGCCGCAAAACTGTTTGAAATGGTGCCAGGAAGTGTGTATAGGTAGGGGGTTCGCAGGGGGGCGGGTCCCGCGACGGGGAGCCGGCGACGATGATCGGAGCCAAGCGGCGGTTGCGCATCCTGGAGCTGCTCGACGAGCGGGACGTCGTCTCGGTGGAGGAGCTGACGCGGGATCTCCAAGTCTCCGGGATGACCATCCGGCGGGACCTGGCGGTCCTGGATGCCACCGGCCAGGCCACGCGGACGCGCGGCGGTGCGGTGGCGGTCAACCACCCGCGGGACGTGCCGTTCCAGCGGCGCGAGCGGCTGGAGCAGGAAGCCAAGCGGGCCATCGGACGAACCGCGGCCTCGCTGGTCCAGCCCGGGGAGACCATCCTGCTGGACGCCGGGACCACGGTGCTGGCCATGGCCCAGGCCCTGCCTTCCGTCCCCCACCTGACCATCGTCACCAACTCGGTCCAGGTGCTGCACCTCTTGTGGAACCGGGCGAACTTCCACGTGGTGGCGCTGGGCGGCGCGGCCCGGCCCGTGAGCGGCTCCCTCACCGGGGCCCTCGCCGAGCGGGCCCTGGAGGACCTGCGCGTGGACCGGGCCTTCCTGGGGGCCAGCGGGGTGAGCGGCGCCTGGGAGGTCTCGAACCGGGATTTGGAGGCCGCCGCCATCCAGCGGCGCATCCTCAAGGTGGCCCGGGAGAGTTATCTCCTGGTGGACCACACCAAGTTTCATCGCACGAATCTCGCCGTGGTCGCTCCCCTGCGCGCCTTCACCGGGCTCATCACGGACGGAAGCGTGCCGGCGCGCTTGCGCAAGCGCCTCCAGCAGATCCTCCCCCGGGTCCTCTTCGCCTGACCCCGACGAAAAGAGTCTAACCGCTTGGCGTTCTTGGCCTGCCTGTGCGGGGCACGCAGACAGGCGTCTTGGCGGTTGAGGATTAGGGTCAACTGGGCTTGGGGGCGGAGGCGAGGCGGGTGTGAGTCTCGTGGGGCGGGGCGTGCTTCCCGATGAGCGGGCGGACGATTTCCAGGGCCGCCAAGAATTCCGCATAGAAGTTCTTGGAGGCGAAACCGAAGCGGGGGCCGCTGTAGTAGGCGATGATGTCCTCGATGGCGCCCGATCCCACCGCGGCCTTGGCGGCCTGGATGCCCTCCGGGCCGTGGTTATAAGCGATGATGGCGAGCGGCCAGGAGCCGAGGGCCTCGTAGTTGTGACGCAGGAAGCGGGCCGCCGCCTCGGTGGCGCGAATCGGGTCGCGGCGGTCGTCGCGGCGCCGGCTGATGGTCAGGTAGCGCTTGCCCGTGGACCTGATGAACTGCCACAAGCCCACGGCCCCGGCCTTGGACCGGGCGTGGGGATTGAAGCTGGATTCGACGAGGGGCAGGGCCGCCAGCTCGACGGGCACCTCGTGGCGCCGCAGGATGGAGACGATGCGCGGCATCAGGCCGCGGGCGCGCTGGATTCCCTCCTCCACCTTCTCGCGGAGGCCCTGCTGGACGCGGATGCTCCCGGCCGCCCGCTTCAAGAGGTCGGGCGAGCAGGGGCAGCCCCAGAGCTGGGCGACCTGGACCGCGTCCTCGCCCAGGTCCCCCGGGAGAGCGCCCGCGGAGAGGTCGGCGAGGATGCGGGCGTACTTCTCCCGCAGGTGCTGGATCTCGGGTCGTGCCAGGGCGGTCGCCCGCGCCTGGTTCTTGGCCTCCTCGACCCGGACCACGTCGTAGATGATCCCCAGATTGTCGCGATCGTGGAGGACGAAGTCCCCGACGCCGAAGTCGCTGTAAATCTGCTTCCAGAACTCCACGTTGGCGGTGAGGAGGGCCGGTGTGGGGAAGTGCGGGTGCGTCGCCGCCGTCCCGTCGGCGGCGCGGGAGGGGACGGGAAGGGTGAGGAGCAGAACCGACATGAGGAAAAGCAGCAGAGCCGCCTGGCTGCTCGGACGCCGCATCGCACCTCCACTGCCTGGAAATGGTCTCGGCCGCGATCCATGGCCGCGACCAATCGACTTGTACCAGACTGCCGCCAGGAAGGCAACCCCCATTCGGCGGAGCACGGGCTGGCCGAGGCCGTCTACTCCGCCGCCGCGCGGCAGCGCCGCTCGCACTCCCGGACGAATCACCTGGCAGCTCCGCCTCGTCGAGGGCGACTTGCTTCTCCTGGTCGGCCCGCTCGGCGGGTGCTCGAGTCCTCGCTGGGGCGCCCTTTCCCTGTTGACACCGACCAGGCCCGGCAATAGGCTCCCGCCCGAGCCTCCCGGCCCTGCTCCCCATCTCCCGGGAGTGCCGCTCCGCTGAGCTCCCCACCGTGCAGCCCAGGCCACCTGGCCTGTGATCCATAGTTCCATCTCGACGTGCGCGCAAAACCAGATCGGCCGCGGTCGCTCCCTGGCCCTCAACCTCGGCACACCACCCGCCGCGGTCCGCAAGGCCGCCGAGCGATGCGCCCGGGCACCCTCCGTCTGGTGCCAGGCGTTGGAAGAGGGCGGCCAGGAGCGTCCGGATGCAACGTCCCGGATTACCGACCCGCACGCCGGAGACGCGCCAGGAGCCGCCGGACGTGGCGGAGGCTCAGCCTCAGGCTTTGCGCCGCCTCGGCCCCGGTGAGCCGGTGTTCGAGAACCAAGTGCAGTGTATGGTAACGATGCAGCTCGTGCTGGCGCATCGGAATCCCCTCGATGTGTGACATCATCGGCCCTCCCTCCCTGG
>JBGPQZ010000073.1:0-12182 GCA_041489335.1 Methylomirabilia bacterium | reverse complement strand
TGGCCCCAGACCTTCCGGATCATGTCCGCCTCGTGGCCGCCCTCGACCTTCACGATGTTCCCCTGCTTGACCGTGCAGATCACTGGCTCCTGCAGCCGCCCCACCCGGAGGTTCGGGATGCTGCCGTCGAAGACGATGACCCCTTCCGCGGTCCCCTCCACGGGCGAGATGTTCGCCTCGATGTTGGGGAATGCCGAGAACTTGCCCGGCTGATCCAGGATGCAGTCGTGGGCGTTTCCGGAGCGGCCCTTGAGATCGAACCTGCAGTCGGTGCCGGCCGGAGTCGTGAGATGCGCCGTCGAGGCGGCAGTCAGGAGGTCCCCCATCTTCCGCACGGTGGGCGAGGCCGCCTCGAAGTCCGCCTCGGCGCCGCCCCGGACGAGCTGGTCGGGAGTGGTGCCAGGCAGGGACAGCACACGCGTGCCATTCTTCATGGCGTTCCGGGCGGCCGTCGAGTGGCTGATGGAGTAGCTCACGGGCAGGAGCGCCACTTCAGCAGCCAGGAGCGCGGCCGCCACGATCGCCGGCGGCTCGTCCCCGTCCACGGCGACCGGCGTCATCACCGTCGTCACCACCTCTGGCGTGATCTCCAGGGCGGCCGTCGCCAGCGCCTCGGCGACCACGACGGTGTCGGTGTCGGCCGCGATCAGGACCTTCTCGCCCGCTTTGACCCGCGCGAGGATGCGGACGATCTTGCGCGCTCCTCCGATGATTCCCGCGATCTCCATGGTCTCTTCCTCCTGCTACTCGTATCCGAATGGACGACGAACGCTCCCTGCCTTCAGCCCATCCTCCTACGCGCCTCACCCCTGCGCCGCGGCCACCGCCTTCTTTCGCCACTCCCATACTCCCCGCATCAGCGGGGCGAACAGGGAGAGCAAGGCGGCGATCGTCAGGACCGCCGAGATCGGGCGGGTGAAGAAGATGGACAGGTTGCCATGGGAAATGGTGAGCGACTGCCGCAACGATCGCTCGACCATGGGCCCCAGGACCAGCCCCAACACCGCCGGCGCGGCCGGGAAGTCCAGTTTTCGCATGAGGTACCCGATGATGCCGAACGCGAACATGACCCACATGTCGAACACGTTATTGTCCGTGGCAAAGACCCCCACGGCGGAGATCGTGACGATGAGGGGCATGAGGATCCGGTAGGGGACGCGCAGCAGGCTGGCCCAGACCCCGACCATGGGGAGATTCAAGATGAGCAGCATAACGTTACCGATGTACATGCTGGCGATGACGCCCCAGACGAAGCCCGGGTTGTTCTGGAACAGGAGTGGACCCGGGCGCAGGCCGTGGATCAGGAGTGCACCGAGGAGCACGGCCGTCGTCCCGGAGCCGGGGATTCCCAGGGTGAGCAGGGGGACCATCGCCCCGCCGGCGGCGGCGTTGTTGGCCCCCTCGGGCGCGGCCACGCCCTCGATGACCCCGGTGCCGAACTTCTCCGGGTGCTGGCTGAGCTTCTTCTCCAGGGCATACGCCATGAAGGAGGCGATGGTCGCCCCCGCCCCCGGCAGGACCCCGATGAAGAAGCCCAGGATCGAGCTGCGCCAGATGGGCCAGAAGGAGTCCTTCCAGTCCTGCAGGTTCGGGAACAGGCTGCGCAGTCTCAGGTCGGCCTTGAGAAACACCTGCTCCATCGGTTCTTCCAGGTTGAGCAGTACCTCCGCCACGGCAAAGAGCCCCACCGCCACCCCGATGAAGCCCATCCCGTCCAGCAGATAGAGGTTGCCGAAGGTGAATCGTTCCTCGCCGCTCACCGCGTCGATGCCCACGCAGGCCACGATCAGGCCGAAGGCGCCGCTCATGATGCCCTTCAGCATGGACTCCCCGGCCAGGCTGGTCACCAGGGTGAGCCCCATGAAGGTCAGGGCGAAGTACTCCGGCGGCCCGAAGGACAGCGCCACGTTGGCCAGCGGCGGCGCGATGAACGTGAGCATGACCACGGCGAACGTTCCGGCAATGAAGGACGAAAGCGCGGCCATGCCCAGCGCGGGGCCGGGCCGCCCCTTCCTGGCCATTTGGTATCCGTCCAGGCAGGTCATGACCGACGCGGACTCGCCCGGCACGTTGATCAGGATCGACGTCGTCGATCCTCCGTACATGGCCCCGTAGTAGACGCCGGCCATGGTGATGATCGCCGTGGTGGCGCTCAACCCGAAGGTGATGGGAATCAGGATCGCCACACCCGTGACCGGCCCGATCCCCGGCAGCACGCCGATCAGGGTTCCGAGCGTGACGCCGACGAAGCAGAAGAAGAGGTTCTGCCAGGAGAGCGCCACCTGAAAGCCCATCAGGACATTGTGGAAGATCTCCATGGGATCCTTCCTCTGGCGCGGAGGAGCGACTCCTCCACGCTCCCTTCGCGTCCTGGCGTCACACCGTCAGCCGGCGCGATGCGGGAGCGAAGAGGCACGTGGCGCTCGCTCAGAAGCCCAGCATATTCTTCGGCAAGTTCACGCCCAGCAGTATCTGGAAGATGACATACAGCCCGACGGCGTTGCCCGCCGCCACGAGGGCGGTGGTGAGCCAGCGCTCGCGCTCCACGACGCGGAGCAGGAAGGCGGTCAGGAGCGCGGTGGCGAGCAGGAACCCGAGCGGCTCCACCAGGACAATAAAGGCGGCCAGGCCTGCTGCGGTTGCCGCGATCGCAATGGCCGCCCGGCGATTCGGCAGCGGGGAGCGGCCCGGGGTGCCGCCCGGCTGGCGGGACGCCGTGATGATCAGAAGGATGGAGAGGACCGCCATCAGCACCCCCAGCCAGAGGGGGAGAAATCCGGCACCCGGCCCGAAGGTGGCGCTGGGGGGCATGCGTCGAGACCCTTCCATCACCGCCAGGGAGAAGATCAGCACGATGATTCCCGTAATCTGGTCGGCCCGTCGCATGGCGTATGCTACCTTTCCCCGTGAGGGAGAGCGGAGCCCGGAGTACCCGGACGGAGGGCGGCTCGCACCCTCCGTCCGGTCGGAACCTCGTCTACTTCAAGAGGCCCATCGCCTTCAGCACTTCCTGGTAGCGGGCGTACTCTTTCTCGTTCCACTTGCCGAAGGTCGGGCCGTCCATCCAGGCCTCGGAGAGCATCCCCTCGGCGATATAATCTTTGTAGATCTTGGTCTTCGTGTATTTCAGCAAGGCGTCCTCCAGGACTTTGCGCGCCTCCTCGGGAATGCCACCCGGCGCCACCAGGCCGCGGTTCTGCACGTAAACGGCGTCGATGCCCTGCTCCTTCAAGGTCGGAACGTTGGGGGCCCCCGCCAGGCGCTTCTCGGCAAAGACACCGAGCGTCAGAACCTTGTTGGCCTTCGCCAGCTCCAGCGCCTCACCCGGATTGGACACGGCCAGGTCGATGTGACCGCCCATCAGCGCGGCGTTCACCTCGCCCCCGCTGTTGAAGACGATGAAGTTGAACTGGACCCCCGCCTCCTTCTCGATCAGGTAGGCGCAGATCGAATCCGAGGAGCCGAGCTGCGTGCCCCCTACCGTGATCTTCTTCGGATTGGCCTTGGCATCCGTCACGACGTCCTTCATGGACTTGTACTTCCCGCCGGCCTTGACGATCACCATGTACTCGTCGAAGGCAAAGTTGGCGATGGGCGTGAAGTCCTTGGGGGTGATCTGGGATTTCCGGAGGATGGGCGTGGTCAGAAAACTGGTCACCGCGGTCAGGAGGAAGTGGGGATCGCCTTTCTTGCCGCCCACGTACGCGAAGGCGATGGCGCCGCTCCCGCCCGGCTTGTTCTCCACCACGATCGGCTGCGGGAGCAGCTTCTCCTTGTCGAAGGCGGCCGACAGCGTGCGGGCGAAGATGTCGCTGCCGCCACCCGCCGCGGAGTGGACCACCAGGGTGATCGGCTTCTCCGGAAACTTGGCGGCCCCCTGCGCCTCCCCGAACCCCAGCATCAGGCACAACGCGACCCAGACCCCAACCGCTACCGTCCCTTGCCTTTTCATCGCGAACCTCCTTCTCCAGCGTCAGAGGAACTCGACCTCCGTCCGGCACGGGTCCGTGCCGGACCGCTCGTCCTGAAACGGTCGCACCCATCCGCCGGCGCGGCCCTACGGAGCAAGCAGGGCGGTCAACTCCCGCACATCGGCAAGATCCTCGAGCCGCCTGACCACCTCGACGACCCGCTCTGCCTTCGCGGACGGCCAGCGGCTGAAGGCGGCGCACTCCCGGAACTTGTCCGCCACCTCGTCGTAGCTCATGGGATTCGCCGGGCTGCCCTTGCCGAAATCGGCCCGACCGGAAATCCGCCGCCCATCCGTGAGCGCAATCTCGACGATGGTCGTCATCTTGTCGTAGCCCGCCGCCTCGGCCTCGGGGTGCACGCCGAAGTCCACTCTCCGGATCATCGCCTGGACCTCCGGCCGGTTGACGATCTCGTCGGTGAACTCGGGCAGTCCGGCCCGGCGCGTCAGGAGCAGGATGGCCATGCAGAACTCCATGCTGAACTTTGCCTGCAGCTCGGTCGTGGGCCGGTGGTGGATGAGGGCGTTGGGCATGTTGTGGCTGGTGCCGACCTGCACGCGGACCACCTGCTCCGGCCGAATATCATACTGCCGGATGAGGGACAGCATCAGGGTCATGCCGGGGTGCGTCAGCGATCCGGACGGATGCGGTTTGATGGAGATGCCGGGCTCCGCGAACGTCCAGGGGTTGCCGAGCCTTCCGCGGATCGCCCCTTCGTCGTAGCCCCCGCCCGCGGCGTGGAAGAAGCCGCGCGGGGCCTCCAGGATGACCGGGGTCGCCGTGAACCCGAGACCGGCGAACTCGGCGGCCAGGACACCGCTCTCCGCCGCGCGCCCCGCGTGGAAGGGCTTCATCATGGTCCCGAAGTTCTCCCGCAGCCCCGCCGAGAGACTCCCGGCGATTCCCAGCGCGAGGCGCGCGACATCAGGGGAGAGGCCGCCCAGGTTGGCCAGCCCCGCCGCCGCGCCGAAGGTCCCGCAGGTGGCCGTGGAGTGGAACCCGTGCTGGTAGTGCCGCGGGTGGATGGCCTCGGCGATCTTGCACTCCACCTCCACGCCCACGTGGTAGGCGGTCAGAAGGTCCCGGCCCGGCCGGCCGTCCTGCTCGGCTACCGCCAGGACCGCCGGCAGGGCCGGCGCCGTGGGGTGCGTCAGCAGGCCATAGACCCGGTCCTTGGCCACCGCCAGCTGGGTGTCGTCGTAATCATCGGCGTGGATCGCGGTGCCGTTCGCGAAGGCCGCGAACCTGGTCGGCACGCGCAGCGGAGTGCCGATGACGCCAGCGGCTCCGCGCGCGCAGCCAAGGCTCTGGAGGTGGCGCCTGACGAGCTCCCCGCTCTTGGCGACCGAGCCGGCCAGCGCCAGCCCGAGGCCGTCCAGGATGGATTTCTTCCCGAGCTGCACCACCTCCCCCGGCAGATCGGCGTAGCGCGTGGATGCGATGAACTCGGCGACGTAGGCGGTCAGGGATTCGGCCTCTGTCTGGACTCGGTCCGCGGTCATGCTCGTTTCCTCCCGCTGGGCTTCCGTACCTGGAGGCGGCGATTCCCCGCCAGCGCAAAGATGACGTCATGGAAGCGTCAGGGGGTCCGCAGGGTGGCGGCGCGCTGCCGCGTGCGCTCCGCCTCGCGGCTCATCCCCGCGCGCTCGTAGAGGCTGGCCAGCGCCTCGGCCAGTTCCGCTTGGCGCTGCCGCGGCCATTCCCCGGCCGCGCCCAAGGCATCGCGGAGGGCAACGATGGCTAAGTCGAGGCGGCTCAGGCGCTCGTACAGTTGGGCCAGCCGCTCATACTGGGCAGGATTCCCGGGGTCCAGCCGGACGGCCCGCAGCAGGTGCTCCGACGCCGCCTCCATCTGCCCCAGCCGGGTGTACGCGTCCGCCAATCCGACATGGGCCCGCGCCGACGCCGGGGCCAGCGCCACGGCCATCTGAAACTCGCGGATGGCCGCCTCGCCCTTCCCATCCAGGAGCAGGGCCTCGCCGAGCGTTTCGAAACCTTCGTGGTCGGAGCGGAAGGTCTGCAGCCGCTGGGCGGCATCCACGGCCGTCGGGCCGTCCTTGGCCCGCACGGCCACCCGCAGGAGGGCGTCGAGCAGGACGGGGTCCTCCCGGTCCAGGAGGCCGAGCACCCGCCTGTACGCGGTGATGGCGGCGCGGGACTTTTCCGCCGCCTCGTAGCTCTGCGCCAGCTTCAGCCAGACGTCCTTGGAGTCCATCTGCAGCATGGCGGCCCGCTCGTAATACCCGCTCGCCTCGGCGTGCCAGCCGAGGGTGGTGAGCCACGCGCCCAGACGGAGGGAGGCATCGACGTCCTCCGGACGCAGCCGGACCGCCTCCCGCATGGCCGCGACGGCCTCCTCTTTCCGCCCGAGTTTCCACAAGGCGATGCCAAGGTTGAAGTGGGCGTCCTCCAGGGTCGGATTCAGATCGATGGCCTGGCGGAGGAGCGCCACCGCCTTCTCCAGGTCCCCCTGCCTTCCCAGCTCCGTTCCCCGGGTCAGCAGGTCCATGGCCTTCGGCTCGCGCCGGATCCGGGCCTCTTGCTCTTGTTCCTCCTGGTCCGTCAGCACCTGGATCACGGCAAAGCCGATCTCGGTCTGGAAGATCGGGGTCAGCCGGCCCCGCCGAGTCCTGGCCAGGGCGGTGCGGGCCACCGGCGGCAAGGTGGCAGGGTGCACGCGCCCCAGGTAGCCGCCGCGCTCCCGAGCCGGCCCGATACTCTTCTCGCGGACGATCCGCTCGAACGGCACGCCCGCCTGGACCTGCGCCACCGCCTCGCGGGCCTCCTCCTCCGTCTTCACCACGAGCATCCGGATGGGCGCCGGCTGACGGAGAGCGGGCGCCGGCTGACGAGTGGCCGCTGGCTGACGCTGACGGGCGGCCCCCGCGTCGGCCGGTCCCACCCCTCCCCAGAGAGAGCCGACCAGCATGAGCAACACAAGAAAGAGGACGGGCCCCTGGAATCCTTCGCGCCTGCTCACGGCCATGTCCCTTTGCCTCGACTGTCCGCCAGTCCGGCCGACAGGAAGAACGCCGCCAGCGCCAAACCACCCGCCAGGTAGAAGCCGCCCGCCAGCGACCCGGTCAGGTCTTTGATCCACCCCGTCACCGGCGGGCCGACCACCGCCGACATCACACTGAAGAACGAGAACAGCCCCACCGCGCTCCCCACCGCCTCCGGCCGCCGCGTCGAGACGTAATCGCCCAGCCAGGCGATGGCCAGCGGGTCCCAGGTCAGCTTCCCCACCAGCCCATACGCCAGGAGCACCAGCAGCAGGCCGGCCGGCGAGAAGACGTGGGGAACGCCGAAGAGCGTCAGGGCCGACAGCGGGAGCATGCTGAGGATGATCCGCTTCCGGCCCAGCCGATCGGACAGCCGTCCCAGCCCGAGGCCGGCCGGGATTGCGGTGACGGCGATCACCAGCGTGTAGAGGCCGGAGGCGGTCAGGCTCACCCCGCGCTCGGTCTGGAAGAAGACCGGCCCCCAGGAGAGAAGCACCCACCAGCCGTACAGCACACAGAACCCCGCCAGGTTCATGCGGAGGAGCGTGGGATCAGCGAGCAATTCGGCAACCGAGACCGCCCGACGCGCAGGGGTCGCGACCTCGCGGACCGTTCTCTGGTAGAACACCACCGCCAGCGCCGTCGGGAGTGCCAGGATCAGAAAGGGCACACGCCAGCTTCCCGTCGCCTGGTAGACGGGCCCGGCCAGGGCCAACCCGGCCAGGAGCCCCAGCGACATGCCGCCGTTGATCGCGCCGGCCGCCAAACCGCGCAGCCTTCCGGGAACGCTGTGGATGGTCAGGCTGTAGGCCATCGTGTAGTAGGGACCCGCCCCCGCCCCGTGCAGCCCCGCCACCACGAGCAGGAGAGGATAACTCACCGCGGCCAGGCCGAACCCGAGGACCCCCACCGCCGCCACGATCGAGGAGAGGACCAGGATGCGCTTGAACCCAATGCGATCGGCCAGCAGACCCGACGCCACCTGGGCAACCACGTAGCAGCCGAAATAGGTCCCGGTGATCAGGCCGGTCTCGATCCCGCTGAGGCGGAACTCGCGCGCGATCACCGAGAGCAGCGGATAGAGCACGGTCCGGTCGGCATAGATGATGGCCCAGCCGCCGCAGAAGAGCGCAACGAGGCAGACGACGTACCCGCGCTCCCCCCGATCCGCCTCTCCGACCGCCGCCTCGCTTCGCATCGCCCCCTCACGTCCCCCGAACAGTCCGGATCCGCGCCTTGACTTGCTGGGCGCCACGCGAGCATACCATACCCGGCGGATCCGGCAAGAAGACGGGGCGAGCCGTCCTCCGGCCCGCCCCTCTGTACTTACAGTCCCTTGATTCCCGCTAGTCGGCCGTGAGGACCGCCCCTCGGCTCCCCGAGGTCACCATCTTGGCGTACCGGGCCAGCCAGCCGCTGGTGACGCGCGGCTTCCGCGGCTGCCAGGCGGCACGACGCGCCTCGAGTTCGGCCTCGGAGAGGTCCACCTCCAGCAGTCGCTTCTCGATGTCGATCCGGATCCGGTCACCCGGCTTGAGCAGGCCGATCGGCCCGCCCGCCGCCGCCTCGGGCGAGACGTGCCCGATGCAGCCGCCGTGGGTCGCCCCCGAGAAGCGCCCGTCCGTGATGAGGGACACCGACTTGCCAAGGCCGCGCCCGATGATGGCCGCCGTGGGCGACAGCATCTCTTGCATGCCCGGGCCGCCACGGGGTCCCTCGTAGCGAATTACCACCACGTCGCCGGCCGTGACCTTGCCGTTCAGGATTCCGGCCAGCGCCTCGTCCTGGGACTCGAAGATCACCGCCGGCCCCTCGTGCCGGAGCATCTCCGGGGCCACGCCGCCGGCCTTCACGACGCCCCCCTCGGGGGCGAGATTGCCGAACAGGACGGCCAGCCCGCCCGTCGCCCGGTACGGGGCATCCAGCGGTCGGATCACCTCCGCATCTTGCACGGAGGCGCCCGCGATATTCTCGCCCAGCGTCTTCCCGGTCACGGTCGGGCGATCCAGCCTGAGGACGTCTCCCTTCTCCGCCAAACGCTTGAGGATGGCGCTGATCCCACCGGCACGCGCGACATCCTCGACGTGGTGGTGGCCGGCGGGGCTCACCTTGCACACATAGGGAATGCGCTCGGAGAGTTGGTTGATGCGATCCAGGGAATACGGGACCCCCGCCTCCTGGGCGATGGCCAGCGTGTGCAGGACGGTGTTGGTCGAGCCGCCCATGGCCATGTCGAGGCAGAAGGCGTTGTCGATGGTCTCTCGGGTCACAATCTCGCGCGGCTTCAGATCCATTTCCACGAGTTTCAGGATCTGCCGCCCGGCCGTCCGATAGAGCTCCTTGCGCTTCTCGTCCACGGCCAGGATGGTCCCGTTGCCCGGCAAGGCCATCCCCAAAGCCTCCGCCAGGCAGTTCATGGAGTTGGCGGTAAACATCCCCGAACAGGAGCCGCAGGTGGGGCAGCCCTTCTGCTCCAGCTCCAGGAGCGCCGCATCGTCGATCTTGCCGGCCGAGTAGGCCCCCACCGCTTCGAAGATCGAGGCCAGATCCACCACGCGGCCGGTCGACAGTTTGCCGGCCGCCATCGGGCCGCCGCTCACATAAATGGCCGGGATGTTGATTCGCATGGCCGCCATGAGCATGCCCGGCACGATCTTGTCGCAGTTGCCGATCAGGACTAATCCGTCGAAGCAGTGCGCCATCGCCATGGTCTCGACCGCGTCGGCGATGAGCTCCCGGCTCGGCAGCGAGTAGCGCATGCCGATGTGCCCCATGGCGATCCCGTCGTCCACGCCGATGGTGTTGAACTCGAAGGGAACGCCGCCCGCCTCTCGGATCGCCTCGCGGACGATCCGCCCGACCTCCTGCAGGTGGACGTGGCCCGGGATGATCCCCACGTAGGAGTTGGCCACGCCGATAAACGGCTTGTCGAAGTCGGCCTCCTTGAGGCCGACCGCCCGCAAGAGACTGCGGTGGGGCGCCTTCTCGTATCCCTTCTTGACCGTGTCACTGCGCATGTAATTCCTCCTCGAGCACCCGTGCCGTCCGGCGCGGCCGAATCCAACCTGCCGCGGAATGGGTCGCTCTCGGCCGCGTTACGCGGCACTGAGAGGGTAGTTGACGTTACCATGAATGAATCGGCACGGCAAGGCCGTCAGCCTCGGTTCAGCCTCGGTTCTGGTCTCTGATGGCACACCCGAACCCGAGGGCCGCGATCTGCATGGAACCCTCTCGCTCACGCCCTGAGTGCCTGCTCGGAGGCTTGCCCACACCCTACCCTACCGGGTTTCCGTTGCACTGGAGCGCGCTGGGCATCAAGACCAGGTCCGAGACATAGGTCCGTGGCGGCAGACTGGCCGCAAAGACGCAGGCCTGGGCGATGTCCTCCGGCTTCATCATCAGGTCACGCTGCTCCTGGGTCGGCGGCACCGCGCGGTTGTTCAGAATGGGGGTGTCGCAGAGGCCGGGGTAGATGACCGTCACCCGGATGCCGTTCTGCCGCTCCTCCATCCTCGTCGCGTTCGCCAGCCCCACCATGCCGTGCTTGCTGGCCTGGTACGCCACGCCGGCGAAGTCCCCCCAGAGGCCCGAGATGGACGAGACATGGATGATGAGCCCGTTCTTCTGCTCGCGCATCCTCGGCAGGACCGCTTGCATGCAGTGGAAGGCGCCGGTCAGGTTGATCCCGATGATCCGGTCCCATCCCGCCTGGTCGAGCAGCGCGAGCTGCCGGTTGCGGGTATTGACCCCGGCGCAATTCACCAGCACGTCCAGCCTGCCGAACCGCGCGACGCTCGCCTGCACGACCGCGTCCACCTCCGCGCGCTTGGCCACGTCGGCGGCGAGCGCGACGGCCTCCCCACCGGCCCTCGTGACCTCCGCGACGAGTGCCTCGAGCTCCCGCTGCCGGCGGGCGGCGAGCGCGACCTTGGCCCCCTCCACGGCAAAGGCGAGTGCGGTCGCCCGCCCCATCCCACTGCTCGCGCCGACGACGATTGCCACCTGCCCCTCTAGCCTGCCCATCTGGACCTCCTTTCGCTCTCGACGATATCTGCCACGGTATCATCCAGCAGCAAACCTCGGCATCATAGCGTGGTCAGTCCGCCTTGTCTACGACCGGCTCCGTGAGATTCGGAGGCTATAACTCTTTGACTTTCCTGTCACCAGCCGTTACATTACTCGGGACAGGGGGGACCACATTCAGTATATCGGGCCCGGATAGGGCGTACGATCAACGATGATGCCTCACCCAATGAACGGCAACAGAGCATTTACTAGACGGCCCTCGCCGATTCGGGCCCGACACGAGGGTTTTACCCTTATCGAGCTCATCCTCGTCATCGTCCTTATCGGAATCCTCGCCGGCCTCTCCAGCAACCTCCTGGCCAACGCCGTCGATCAAGGCCGCTTCGATACGACGCAGGCGACCCTCCAGAACATCAACTACGCCGTCGCCGGGAACCCCGCCCTAGTGGCGAGCGGCGTGCGCAACAGCTTCGGGTATGTCGGAGACATGGGCGTCCTCCCCGCTACTCTCACGAACCTCCGGACTTCCCCCTGCGTTTGTCCTTGGACCTACGACGCAGCCTCGGGAACCGGCTACGGATGGAACGGACCCTACATCGACACCAAGCAGAACGACAGCGGGACGTATCTCTATACCCTCGATGCATGGGGCAACGCTTTGGACTACAGCAACCCCCCGGTCGCCCCGCTCTTGGCGGGACAGGTGAGGAGCCGTGGTTCCGACAATGCAGCCGGCGGCAGCGGGTACGCGGCGGACATCACCTTCCCCGGGACCGCGATCACGACCACGGGGACCGTGGCCGGTGTCGTCACCAGCACCGCCCTCATCCCCGTCCCGGGGGCCACCGTTACCATCACCTATCCCGCCACCGGCGTCGCCGCGACGGCCTCGGCGACGACCGATAACAACGGGGCGTTCTCGTTCACCGGGATCCCCATGGGGAAGCGGAAGCTCGCCGCAACCGTGGGAGGGACGACCTACACCACGTCGGCCGTTGTCCTGCCGGGAGCGACGGCTACCGTGAATATCCAGGCAACCGGGAGCACGACCACCCCCAACGCCCCGACGGCCGTCACGGCGACGCCGGTGACAAGCTCCCAAATCAACCTAACATGGACCGCCCCGACGACGAATACCGACGGGTCCCCCCTGTACCTGAAAGAGTATAGGATCTACCGGGGG
>JBGPQZ010000072.1:0-12215 GCA_041489335.1 Methylomirabilia bacterium | reverse complement strand
GGGATCGAGGACGGCCTGCGGGCCCTCACCGAGGCGGGCCCCTGCCGCGTGGCCGTGACGTTGGCGGCGGAGGGGGTGCTCGGCTTCACCGAGGGCCGCTTCATCCGCGTCCCGGGCTTTCCCATCAAGCCGGTGGACACCAACGGGGCCGGCGATACGTTCCACGGGGCCTGCGCCGTCGGGGAGCTCCGGGGCTGGCCCTTCGAGTGGACCCTGACCTTCGCCAACGCCGTGGCCGCCATGAAGTGCCGCTTCCTGGGCGGTCGGCGCGGCATCCCCCGCCTGCCCGAGGTGACCGAGTTCCTCGCCGCCCACGGCTCCCGCGACCTCGCGACTGCCTTGATCTGACGCGTCCTGCCACCGGCCCCGAACAGATCCGCGCCTTCCCTCCATCGGGATCTCGCGCGACGTCTCCGATGCCTCGACAGAGAGGCCGGGGCGCCTTGGTCGAACGTCTGGCGCTGGGAGCCGAGGAGTGAAGCTCTTGGTGATGGGGAGCGATGGTGGTATGCTCGCGCCGTGTCCGCCCGCCTCGCAGAATCCCCAGGGCACACCAAACGAGAGAGGTGCGATGTCTAAGCAGAGTGCAGCAGCACGAGAGCACAAGCGGGAAAACATGACCGGTCTGGGATTCTCCACTCGCTCGGTCCATGCCGGCGAGGATCGATCCCGCTACGCGGACTCCATCACCACACCGATCGTGCAGACCTCCACGTTCGCATTCAAGAATAGCAAGGAGATCGAGGCGTATACCAAGCACGGGAAGGCGCGCTACGAGTACGGGCGCTATGGCAACCCTACAGAGGAGGTCGCCGCGCGCCGTCTGGCGGCCCTGGCGGGCGCCGAGGCGTGCCTGGTCTTCGGGTCGGGCATGAGCGCCATCACCACGACGATCCTGGCGTTCGTGCGCAGCCAGGACCACATTGTGATCACGGACGACGCGTACAAGAAGACGTTGGAGTTTTGCAGTGCGTATCTGCAACGCTTCGGCGTGGACTGCACCATCGTTCCTTTCGGCAATTACGAGGCGATCGAGGCGGCCATTCGGCCGAGCACGCGCTTCATTTTTTCGGAATCGCCGACGAACCCGTACCTCAATATCTTCGACTTGCAGCGGCTACGCGACATCGCGCGGCGTCACAAGGTCATGACGATGATTGACGCCACGTTCAGCACGCCCTTCAATCAGCGGCCGCTGGAATGGGGCGTGGACCTCGAACTCCATAGTTGCACGAAGTACCTGGGTGGCCACAACGACATCCTGGCGGGCGCGGTTCTGGGGCGCAGAGAACTTGTGGACGAAATCCGCAAGTTGCATAAGGCTATGGGCGGGGTCATCGATCCGCATTGCTGCTATCTGCTCTTGCGGGGTCTCAAGACGTTCCGGCTCAGGATGGAGGCGCATAACGCCACGGCCATGGCGGTCGCCCGGTTTCTCGAAGACCACCCCCAGGTCAAGCGGGTCTACTATCCCGGGCTGGAGAGCCATCCGCACCACGAAATTGCCCGGGCGCAGATGTCGGGGTTTGGCGGCGTCGTCACGTTTGATATCAAAGGCAATCTGAGCAAGACGAAGCGGTTTCTGGACAGCCTGAAACTCTGCTACATCGCGCCGAGCCTGGGCGGGGTGGAGACGCTGATCACGCATCCTGCCACCGTGACCTACTATGACTGCACGCGAAAACAGCGTTATGCGCTCGGCATCACGGACACCCTCATCCGCCTCGCGGTCGGCATCGAGGACACCGCCGACATCATTGCGGACCTCGATCAAGCGCTGAAGCGGGCCGCGAGAGTACGCAAGTAGTCCGGGAAAATCGAGCGAAAGAGGCCAGGGGGAAAGGCAAAGAAGGACTCATCTCCGAAGGAGCATCCGGCAGATCTCGTCACACACGAGATACCCTTTCGGTCGCAGACGCAACACCCCGTCCGAGAGAGAGGCCAAATCCCCCTCCATCATCCCTCGAAGGATGTCCCGTTTCTGGGCTGCGAGATCGTGCCTGAAGTCCAGCAGGAGTCGGCGCAGGTCCAGCCCGCCGCTACGAAGCCCCAGGAAGATCCGCTCGTCGAGCAGCTCGTCCGCCCCGAGGCGTTCCTCGGAGGCGGTGGGGAGGACACCGTCTTGAAGCCGGTCGAGGTATACGGAGAGATCGGAGACGTTCCACCAGCGGCAACCGCCCGCCCACTCGCTCCCCCTCCGGAACGAGTGGGCCGACGGCCCGAAGCCAAGATACTCCTCGTGTGACCAGTAGGTGCAATTGTGCCGGCAGCGGAATCCCGGCAAGGCGTAGTTCGAGACCTCGTAGTGTTCGTAGCCGCGCCGATCAAGCAGTTCCATCGTCCCCTCGTACATCGCCGCTTCGAGGCCCGTGGGATTCGGGCGAACCTCGCCGATCTCCACCAGACGCGCAAGCGGCGTGCCGTCTTCGACGATCAGGCTGTAGGCTGCGATGTGCTGGGGGGCGAGGTCGGTCGCAATCTTGAGGTTGCCTTCCCACGCGGTCAGCGTCTGCCCTGGGATCGAGTAGATGAGGTCGATGCCGAGGTTGTCGAATCCGGCGTTCCGGGCCAGCTCGACACAGCGGAGCGCCTCCGCGCGGTCGTGAATGCGACCGAGGAAGCGTAGCTCAGGGTCGTGGAAGGACTGGATCCCGACGCTCAGCCGGTTGACGCCGAGGGCGCGGAAGGCGCGTAGCGTCTCGCCGGTCACGGTGCCGGGGTTCGCCTCCAGGGTGATCTCGGGATCCGGCGCCATGCGGAACGCCCGCTGAAGTTGTGACAGGATAGTCTCGATCTGCTGGGGTGCGAGGAGGGACGGGGTGCCGCCGCCAAAGAAGACGGTCTGGAACTCGGCGCCTGCACCCTCCGCTGCCCGGAGGGCGATCTCGCCCCGCAGGGCCACGAGGAAGTCCTCGACCTGCCCGCGATCCGCGACCGAGTAGAAATCGCAGTAGAGGCACTTCCGCTCGCAGAACGGAATGTGAAGGTACAGAGAGGCCAAGGCCAGACCTCATGCTACGGCAGGTGATGGGGCCCGTGAAGCAGCGCAGAGCACCCCACGCCGGCACGGACGGAGCATGGCGCGGAGCGCCGCGGCCGTCAAGGAGCGGACAAATCCACTCCACCACGCCACCGACCGGCCTCAATGCCGATGAGAGCCTCGGTCGCTCGCCAAGAACGACGAGCCGTGGCCCTTGGGTCACGGCTCGTCGTGCACTAGCCAATCTTGACTCTGCCACCGAGGGCTCCGCTTGCTGTCGGCGGCGCGATTCGGATCCTTACTTCGCGGTCTTCTTCGGGGCGGCCTTCTTCGGGGGCGCCTTCTTGCTCGCTGTCGGCTTTCCGTATCCGCACCCAGCCATCGTTCTTCCTCCTCTGTGTGTGGTTGGTTGCCCCGCGTCGCAGGCCGAGTGAGTCCCGGCCCCGACAGCCCTGCTTGCCTCTCGGTGGGAAATACCAGTCCCGCGGAAGATTGTCAAGCGCGTTCACAGCCGTCTGCCGTTGTCTGGGGGGAGTGGCGGCGCACGCGGAAGGAAGCGCCGCGGCTCTCGCGGCGAATGCGAGTGCGAGCGCTCCGGATCGGATCGCGTCAGGAGTGCGGGCGGGAGGCTCTAGCGGGCCAGCAGGGCCAGGATCGCCCCGCCTGCCATCACGGAGCCGATCTGCCCCGCGGTGTTCGAGCCCATGGCGTGCATGAGGAGGAAATTGTTCGGGTTGGCCTCGAGGCCAACCCGGTTCACGACCCGTGCCGACATGGGGAAGGCGGAGATGCCCGAGGCCCCGATCAGCGGGTTCACCTTGCCGCGGGTGACGAGGCAGAGCAGCTTGCCGAACCCGAGCCCGGCGACGGTGTCGAGGGCGAAGGCGACGAGGCCCATGCCGAGGATAAACAGGGTCTGGGCAGTCAGGAACTTTTCGGCGGACATGGTGGAGCCGATGGTGAGCCCCAGAAAAATGGTGACGATGTTGATCAGCTCGTTCTGGGCGCAGTTGGAGAGCCGCTCCACGACCCCCGCTTCCCGCAAGAGATTCCCGAACATCAGCATCCCGATGAGGGGGGTGGACATGGGGGCGATCAGGCCGCAGACCAGCGTGGTCACGACGGGGAAGAGGACCCGGGTGGCCTTGGAGACCGGCCTCTCGGTGTACGGCATCACGATCGCCCGCTCGGCGGGCGTGGTAAGCGCCCGCATGATGGGCGGCTGGATGATGGGTACCAGCGACATGTACGAGTACGCCGCGACGGCGATGGGAGCCAGCAGGTCGGGGGCGAGAATGGAGGCCACGTAGATGGAGGTCGGCCCGTCGGCTGACCCGATGATCCCGATGGAGGCCGCCTGATTGATGTTGAAGCCGAGGAGGGTCGCCATGAGCAGGGTGCCGAAGATTCCGAACTGGGCTGCGGCACCCAGGATCACGGTGTAGGGCCGCTCCAGGAGTGGCCCGAAGTCGGTCATCGCGCCGACGCCGATGAAGATCAAGAGGGGAAACAACTCGTTCTTGATTCCCATGTCGTAGAGGACAGTGAACAGGCCCCCCGCATCGTTCATCCCCGTGACGGGGATGTTCGCCATGATGCAGCCGATCCCGATGGGGAGCAGCAGCACCGGCTCGTACTCCTTGGCGATGGCCAGATAGATCAAGATGCCACCGACGGCGATCATGATCAGCTGGCCCCACCCGAAATTGACGAAGCCCTCAACCAGCTTGGCGGAGACCTTCGGGTCAATCATGTAAGTTCACCCATAGGCTCGAGTGTGTGAACACGCGTCGCTCGGCCTCAGTCGAGCAACAGAAGCGGCGCGCCGAAGGCCACGCTCTGGCCCGGGGAGACCAGGATCTCGCGGACGGTCCCAACGCGCTGCGCCCGGATGCTGTTCCCCATCTTCATGGCCTCGATCACGCACAGCTCGTCCCCGCGCTGCACGCGATCACCCACCTTCACCATCACCGACAGGATCTTGCCGGGCAGCGGGGCGGTGACCGGCTCGCCGGTGGCCGGGGCGGGCGTCGGAACTGCTGCGGCCGGGGCCGCCGCCGCGGGCGCTGTCGGCGCCGGAGCGGCCGGGGCGGCGGCGGTCGCGCGCGCGATCTCCAGCTTCTCCACGCGGCCGTCGATCAGCACGGTGGCCGCGTTCCCCGCGATCTCCTTGACCTCGACGGTGTGGGGCTGCCCGTTCACGAGGATCCTCGTCGGGTCCCCCTTGTCTCGCTCCGCCTGGAAGGTGGATCCGTTGAGGACGACGGTGGCCGTGCTGTCGGCCGCACCCTTGACCTCGACCGCGTGCTGCTTTCCCCCGTATGCCAGGGAGAACGCGGCGGCGGTCGCGCGCGCGATCTCGACCTTCTGGGACACCCCGTCGATCAGCACGGTGGCCGCGTTCCCCGCGATCTCCTTGACCTCGACGGTGTGGGGCTGCCCGTTCACGAGGATCTTCTTGCCGTCCTGCGGGTCACGCTGCGCCCGATGGCTGGACCCATCGAGGCGGACCGTTGCCACGCCGGACGCCGCCGCCGTGATCTCCACCTTGTGCGGCGTGCCCGCGACGGTCAACGTGAAAACGGACGACTCGACGGCCGCCGGCGGGGGTGCCGCGGCCACCTGTGGGGGTGCGGACGGCCGTGGGACGGCCGCCGCGGCGATCGTCGAGGCCAGGAGGACCAGCGGAGCGCCGAACCCGACGCTGTCGCCCGGGGCGACGCACACCTCCGCGATGAAGCCATCGCGCGGTGCCTTCACGCTGTTCCCCATCTTCATGGCCTCGATCACACACAGTTCGTCCCCGCGCTGCACGCGATCGCCCGCCTTCACCGTCACCGACAGGATCTTGCCGGGCAGTGGGGCGGTGACCGCCTCCGCGGCCTCGGCGACGCCGGTGACCGTGGGGGGCGGCGCCTCGGCGACCGCCGCCGGCGAGGGGGCAGCCGGCGCCGCCCGGGGTCCCTCTGGTACGGCGCCGCCCGGGGTCGCCAGGAGGTCCTTGCCGGTCGCCATGGCGAAGACCTTGGTGAGGAGCATGATGGCGACCATGAGAACGAGCAGAGCCAGGAAGACGAGGCCTAACCCGTAGATCGTGACGTTGAGCGCCAGCATGAAGTTCACGCTCTCATCCCTCCACGAAGCGCAGCTCGATCCTTCCAGGAAGCCGTCCGGCGGCCCAGGCCCGCGCAATCTTCCGCAACCCGGAGCCCGACGGCAGCAACGCGCTCGCTACTTCGCCCCAACCGCCACGGCGATGGCGGCCAACTGATCCGCGGTCAAGCCGGGGGCCTTCTTTCCGCGGTTGGCCAGGAATTCCTTGGCCACCTGCGGGAAGAGCACGTAGGAGAGGACGTCCTCCTCGCTCTTGGCCAGATCACCGATCTCGGCCTTGGCCTTCTCCATCTCGGGCTCCACCAAGTCGGCGGGCCGGCAGTCGATCGCCGGTTCGTCCCCGAGCACCAGCTTCTTCATCTCGGGGGCGATGGGGGCCGGCGTCAGGCCGTACATCCCCTTGACGATGTTCTTCACCTCTTTCGGCACCAGCTTGTACCGCTCGCCCATCAGGACGTTGAGCACGGCCTGAGTCCCCACGATCTGGCTGGACGGGGTCACCAGGGGCGGGTAGCCCAGGTCCGCCCGGACCCGTGGGATCTCGTTGAGCACCTCCGGAAGTTTCCCCTCCTGCCCTTGATCGCGCAACTGGTTGACCAGGTTGGAGATCATCCCGCCCGGGACCTGGAACTGAAGGACGTTGGTATCCACGCCGTAGGTCTTCATCTCCAGGTGGCTGTAATTCTTCCGCACCTTGGCGAAGTACTTCCCGATCTCCGAGAGCTTGGCCAGGTCCAGGCCCGTGTCCCGGTCGGTGCCGGCCAGGGCGGCCACGAGGGTCTCGGTGGGGGGCTGGGACGAGCCCAAGGACATGCTGGAGATGGCGCAGTCCACCATGTCCACGCCCGCCTCGGCCGCCTTGAAGTAGGCCATGGAGGCCATGCCGCTGGTGTAATGGGAGTGGAGGGAGATGGGCACGTCGGTCACCGCCTTCAGCCGGGCGACCAGATCGAAGGCGTCGGTCGGGGAGATCAGGCCCCCCATATCCTTGATGCACAGCGAGTCGGCCCCGATCTGCAGCAGCTCCTTGAAGGTCTTCACGAAGCCCTGGTTGTTGTGCACGGGGCTCAGGGTGTAGCAGACGGATGCCTGAACGTGCCCGCCGAACTTGCGCACCACGCGCATGGCGGTTTCCATGTTGCGAATGTCGTTCAGGGCGTCGAAGATCCGGAACACCTGTATCCCGTTCTCGACGGCCTTGGCCACGAACCGCTCCACGACATCGTCGGCATAGTGGCGGTACCCCACGACGACCTGCCCCCGCAGCAGCATCTGGAGGCGAGTCTTGAGTATGCGCTTCCGCATGATCCGCAGCCGCTCCCACGGGTCCTCGTTGAGGTAGCGCATGCAAGAGTCGAAGGTGGCGCCCCCCCAGACCTCGAGCGACCAGTAGCCGACGTCATCCAGCATCTCCATGGCCGGGATCATGTCCTCGGTCCGCATGCGCGTGGCCAGGAGCGACTGGTGACTATCCCGCAGTACGGTGTCGCAGATGCCGAGCGGTTTTCGGGCTTGAGTTTGAGCCACGGTCCCACCTCCATCGTCGGGGCGGCATCTCGGGCCGCCAACACCCAGAATGCTCAGCGGGCGCTATGCGCAGGCGCCCCCGGACAGTGTGCGCGACACCTCACCTTGGATGGATGCGAATGGGGAGAAGCAGGCTGGGGACATCGTGGAGCTGCTTCGCCCAAGGCCTCCGGTTCGGCGCCGGAACGCGCCGATGTGCAGTTCGAGACTTAGGTGCCGCTCAAGCGAAAGCGAGCTCGATGCATGAAGGAACTGCGCGGTTGAGCCTGGCCGCCCCGCCGGTCAGGTCAGGGCGAGATAGACAGCAGGCCAACCGTGCGCCGCCAGGATGGCCCTGGCCCAGGGTGGATGTCAAGCGGAATTCGCGGGTGGTATCGCGGATGGTACGGGGACGGGGAGAGCCGCGGATGGAGATTAGGCTTGACAGGCGGCGCCCCCGCCTGGGATAGTATTAACTAACCAGTCAGATACAAGGAGGTCGGCATGGCGGACGGTGGACGCACAGGACGCATCCCCCGCTGGCGGCGGCAGCCGGATTCCAGGCCGGGTCAGATCCTGGAGGCCGCCTTCCGCGTCTTCGGCGCGCGCGGACTGCACCAGGCCACGCTGGACGACGTGGCGCGCAAGGCGGGAATCACCAAGGGCACGATCTACCTCTACTTTCCCAGCAAGGCGGCCCTCTTCAGCGCCATGCTGAAATCGCGGGTCAACGCCATCGTGCCCGAGATGAGGTTGGTGGGGGGGGGCGGCGCGTCGGCGCGCGAGCAGCTCGTCGGGTTGGGGGAGAAGCTGTACAGGTTCTTCCGGAGCCCGGCCTACCTCGCCGTGTACCGCAGCATGGTCAGCGAGGCCGCACAGTTCCCCGAGGCGGCGGCGGTCCTGTACCGCGAGGGGATCCTGCCCGTCAATCAGCGCATGGCGGAGGTGATCCGGCGGGGGATCGCGACCGGGGAGTTCCGCGACGTGGACCCGCTCATCGCCGCGCGCGGCTTCGCGGCCATGTTCCAGGTGTTCGCGGTGTCCCAGAAGCTCCTGGGCGGGGAACGCATCTATCCCATCGACGAGGGGAGGCTGGTGCGGACCCTCACCACGGTCTTCCTCAACGGGCTGCTGGTACCTGGGGAGCCGCGAGGTGCGAGCCGAGCATTCCGCAAGGAGGACCGCGAGCCGAGGACGCAGAACAGGGCAGCGGAGAAACGGCGGAGTCGCGCCAGGGCGAGGTGAGCACCTCGGGGAAACCGCGGAGAATCAGGGGCGGCCGCAGCGGGATGTCCGGGTACGAGACGCGGCCGGCGGAAAGAAGGGGAGGCAGATGGCGATCCCGAAGCGGAAGCGGATCATGTTGGTGGCGCTCGGGGCGGTGGTGTTCCTCGGCGGGGGCATGCTCTGGCGCGGGTGGCACCAGAAGCCGGGGAACGTCCTGATGGCCTCCGGGACGATCGAGGCCACGGAAGTGGCGGTGAGCTTCAAGATCCCCGGACGGGTCATCGAGCGGCCGGTGGACGAGGGCCAGCGCCTGACCCCCGGAACGCTCGTGGCGCGCCTGGAGAGTCGGGAGCTGGAGGCGGAGGTGGAGCGGCTGCGGGCGGTTCTCGCGGCCTCCGAGACGCGCCTGCCGCAGCTTTCGACCGAGATCGCGCTCTCGGAAGCGCTCGCCCGCGCCCGGATCGCCGAAGCGCAGGCCAGCCTCGTCGCCCGCGAAGTGCGGCTCGCCGAGCTCCGGGCCGGGTCCCGGTCGCAGGACATCCAGAAGGCCCAGGCCGAGGTCCGGGAGGCCAAGGCGGTGATGGAAAACGCCCAGGCCGACCTCCGGCGGCTCGACTATCTGTTCCGTGAAGGGGGAATCGCCGAGCAGGCGCGCGATGCGGCGCGCACCGCCTACGAGGTAGCGGTGGAGCGGCACAGGAACGCCCTGGAGCGCCTGGACCTGGTGAAGGAGGGGCCCCGCCCGGAGGAGATCCGGCGGGCCGAGGCCGAGGTGGAGCAGGCCAGGGCGACGCTCCTCATCGCCAAGACCGGGGAGCTGGAGACGGCCCGGAAGCGACAGGAGCTGGCCACGCTCCAGGCCGGGGTCGCCCGCGACCGGGCCGCCCTCGACGCGGCCCAGGCCCAGTTCGGCTACACGGTGCTGGTGAGCCCCCAGGCGGGCATCGTCCTCCGGAAGCACGTCGAGCCGGGCGAGATGATCGCCGCGGGGACGCCGGCGATCACGATTGCCGACCTCGCGAACATCTGGCTGAAGATCTACATTCCGGAACGTGAGCTCGGTCGGGTCAAGCTGGGGCAGGCCGCGGAGATCACCACCGACTCCTACCAGGGGAAGACGTATCGCGGCACGGTGACGTTCATCAATTCCGAGGCCGAGTTCACGCCCAAGAACGTCCAGACCCAGGAGGAGCGCGTCAAGCTGGTCTTCGCCGTGAAGATCACGGTCGAGAATCCGAACCAGGAGTTGAAGCCGGGGATGCCGGCCGACGCCCGGGTAGGGCTGCAAGAGCCATGAGCCATCAGTACATGAGCCCCGAGTCACCCGCCATCGACATGCGGGATCTCACGCGGCGCTTCGGCGTCGTCCTGGCCGTGGACCGGCTGACCCTCACGATTCCCCGCGGGGAGCTGTTCGGTCTGGTCGGACCCGACGGCGGCGGGAAGACCACGACGCTCCGGATGCTGGCAGGAATCCTCACCCCCACCGATGGCGAGGCCGAGGTGGCTGGCCACTCCATCCGGACGGAGCCCGAGGCGCTGAAGGGGAAGATCGCTTACATGTCCCAGCGGTTCGGACTCTACGGCGATCTCACCGTGCTGGAGAACCTCCACTTCTACGCCGACCTGTTCGAGATCCCCAGGAAGGCCCGCGCGGCGCGGATCGAGCGCCTGCTGCGCTTCAGCAACCTGACCCCGTTCCAGGATCGGCTGGCGGACAAGCTCTCCGGCGGGATGAAGCAGAAGCTGGGGCTGGCCTGCGCCCTGATCCACACGCCGGAGGTCGTCCTCCTGGACGAGCCCACCAACGGCGTGGACCCGGTCTCGCGCCGCGACTTCTGGAAGATCCTCTACGAGATGCTCAAGGAGGGGGTCACCATCCTGGTCACCACGGCCTACCTGGATGAGGCGGAACGCTGCAACCGCGTGGGCCTGATGCACCAGGGGCGGCTCCTGGCGCTGGACGCGCCGGGCCGGGTCAAGGGGCTTCTCGCCGGCGACCTCGTCGAGATGGCCGTAGCGGACGCCTGGCGGGCGCGCCACGTCCTGGCGGCGGTGCCGGAGGCCCGGGGAGTCACCGTCTTCGGCAATCGCCTCCACGTGGCGATGGGGGAGATGGCGCGGGACCTGCCGGCGGTCCTGCAGGCGCTCACGGCTGGCGACCTGCAGCCTCGCGAGCCCCGCCGGGTCGTCCCCTCCCTGGAAGACGTGTTCATCTCCATGGTCGAGCGGGGAGAGGGGAGGGCGCATGAACGCGCCGCCTGACCTCGCGGTGAAGGTCGAGAATCTCGAACGCCGGTTCGGCGACTTCGTCGCGGTGGATCGGGTTTCGTTCGCGGTCCCGCGGGGGGAGATCTTCGGCTTCCTGGGGCCGAACGGCGCGGGCAAGTCCACCACCATCCGGATGCTGACCGGGCTGCTCACGCCGACCGGGGGGACGGGCCGCGTCGGGGGATACGACATCCGCAAAGAGGGGGAGGCGATCAAGGGGATCATCGGGTACATGTCCCAGAAGTTCTCGCTCTACGAGGACCTCACCGTCGAGGAGAACCTGGACTTCTACGGCGGGATCTACCGGATCCCGGGGGAGAAGAAGGCGGCCCGCAAGGCCTGGGCCCTCCAGATGGCGGGCCTCATCGGGCGCGAGGGCAGCCTCACGCGGGAGTTGGCCGGAGGCTGGCGACAGCGCCTGGCCCTGGGCGCGGCCATCCTGCACGAGCCGCGCATCCTCTTCCTGGACGAGCCGACCTCCGGCGTGGACCCCATCTCGCGCCGCAACTTCTGGGACCTGATCCGGACGCTCGCCCACCAGGGGGTTACCATCTTCGTCACGACCCACTACATGGACGAGGCCGAGTACTGCGATCGGCTCGCCCTGATCTACCGCGGACGCCTGATCGCCCTGGGGACGCCGGAGCAGCTGAAGCGCGAGCACATGCCCGAGGACGTCCTGGAGGTGGCGGTGGATCGGCCCGTGGAGGCGCTGGAGGTTCTGGCGAGGGTTCCGGCCGCCCGCGAGGCCGCCCTCTTCGGGGCGCTGCTGCACGTCGTGGTGGCGGATGCCGTCACGGACCTGGCGGCCGTGCGGGATGAATTGGAGCGAGCGGGCCTCACGGTCGCGCGGATCGAGAAGATCCTCCCCTCGCTGGAGGACGTCTTCGTGTCGCTCATCGAGGCCGAGGACCGGAAGGGCGAGCAGAGGGCATAGGGCAGAGGGCGGAGGGCACAGAGCAGAGGGCAGAGGGCGGAGAGCACAGAGCAGAGGGCACAGGGCAGAGGGCGGAGGGGCGAGAAGCGAGAGATGCGTATCGCACGACTGTTGGCAGTTGCCAGGAAGGAAGTGATCCAGATCCGCCGCGACCCGCGGAGCCTGGGGATGGCGTTCGTC
>JBGPQZ010000071.1:0-12480 GCA_041489335.1 Methylomirabilia bacterium | reverse complement strand
GGCGCGCTCCGTCACGCCGGCTCCTCACCCACCTGATCGCCCCCCAGACCAAAGGCCTCGTGCAGGACCCGGACCGCCAACTCTCCGTACTTCGCCTCGATCACGCACGACACCTTGATCTCCGAGGTGCTGATCATCTGAATGTTGACCTTCTCCTTTCCCAAGGCGGCGAACATCCGGGCCGCCACCCCGGAGTGGGTCCGCATCCCCACTCCCACGATGGAGACCTTGGCGATCTTGTCGTCCCCGATCACCTTGTCCGCCCCGATCTCCTTGGCCACGGCCCGCACGATCTCGAGGGTGCGGGCGTAGTCGGCCTTGGGCACCGTGAAGGAAATATCCGTGGAACCGTCCTGGCTGATGTTCTGGACGATCATGTCCACCACGATGCTCGCCTCGGCCACCCGGCCGAAGAGCAGGGCGGCGACCCCGGGCCGGTCCGCCACCCGCGTCACGGTGATCTTGGCCTCCTGCTTGTTGTAGGCGATGCCCGAGACCACCACTTTCTCCATAATCGCATCCTCCTTCACCACCATCGTCCCGGGATTGTCGTTGAAGCTCGACCGCACGTGCACGGGGACTCCGTAGTTCTTGGCGTATTCCACCGACCGCGTCTGCAGCACCTTGGCTCCCAGGCTCGCCATCTCCAGCATCTCGTCGTAACAGATGCGGTCGAGTTTCCGCGCCTCGGGCACGAGGTTGGGATCCGCGGTGTACACGCCGTCCACATCCGTGTAGATGTCGCAGACGTCCGCCTGCAGCGCGGCGGCCATGGCCACGGCGGTCAGGTCCGACCCGCCCCGCCCCAGTGTGGTGATCTCGTCTTCGGTATTCACCCCCTGGAACCCTGCCACGATAGCGATCTCACCCTCCTGGAGGGCCTGCCGCACCCGGTCGGCATCGACGCTCACGATGCGCGCCTTGGTGTGGACGTCATCCGTCTGGATCCGCACCTGGCCGCCGGTGAAGCTCCGCGCCCGCTGGCCCAGCGCCTGGATGGCCAGCGAGAGCAGGCCGATACTCACCTGTTCGCCGGTGGCGAGGATCACATCCAGTTCCCGCTCGTTGGGCGGCTCGGCGACCTTGTGTGCCAGGGCGATCAGCCGGTCGGTCTCGCCCGCCATGGCCGAGACCACGACCACCACCTCGTGCCCTGCGGCGCGGGCCTCACACACGCGGCGCGCCACGTTCTTGATCCGGTCCACATCGCCGACCGAGGTTCCGCCGTACTTCTGGACTATGAGTGCCATTGCTCACCTCGTCTGCTGCGACTCATCCCTGGGTCCCCTGGTTCGTCCGCGTCTTCTCCCCGATCTTCCCTTCGGTCCCCCGCCACAGGCGGGCGATATTCTCCCGGTGGCGTGCCACCACCAGGATCGCCAGGACTCCGCTTAAGGCCAGCATGGCGGGCCGCCCGTCCACCAGCCAGGTGAGGAACGGCATCGCCGTCGTGGCCGTCAAGGCGGCCAGGGAAGAATACCGCGAGACGGCCGCCACGAGAAGCCAGATCAGCAGGAGCAGCCCTCCCACGGCCGGCATCGCCGCCAGGATGACCCCCAGTGTCGTGGCCACCCCCTTGCCCCCCTGAAACCGGTTGAAGACGGGCAGGAGGTGCCCCAGCACCGCTGCCAGGGCGATCAGGGCCAGCATCGCCGGCGCCACGTTCGCCCACCGCCCCAGACCGACCGCCAGGGCCCCCTTCCCGATGTCCCCCAGGAGCGTGAACGCCGCGGCTCCCTTGCCGACCGCCCGCAGGACGTTCGTGGCCCCGATGTTGCCGCTGCCCACCCGGCGGAGATCGATCCCGCCCCGGAGGCGGGCCACCACCAGGCCGAAGGGGATCGACCCCAGGAGATACCCTGCTAGGATCAGCCAGCCGTCAGCCCACACGATCGCTCGACCCGCCGGACGCACCGGGACCCTGGCGCACGTCCCGGGAGCGGTCCCCGCTATTTGTCCAGATCGATGCAGCGCCAGAATTGCCGGAAGTAGCGGACCCCCGAGACCAACGAGAGCACGGTGGCAACCAGCAGGATCGACTGGCCGAGCGAAATGGACAGGGGCGACCAGTTGAGGATCAGGAGCGTCACCGCCACCACCTCGGTCGTCATGGTGATCTTGCCGAAATCACTGGCCTGAACGATCACGCTCTGGGCGGCCGCGATGGCTCGGAGCCCTGTGATGGCCAGGTCCCGGCCAACGATGAGAACTACCATCCAGGCCGGCGCCACTCCCACCTGGACCAGGGAGATCAGACTGGCCGAGATCAACAGCTTGTCCGCGATCGGATCCAAGAGCTTCCCAAGGGTGGTGACCTGACGCGTGCGGCGCGCGATGCGGCCGTCCAGCCAGTCCGTGAGGGCCGCGGCCAGAAACACGACCGCGGCCGTGAGGTTGTACGGCCGCGGGACCGCAATCAGAAACACCACCAGGACCGGCACGAGGAAGATCCGGACCAGGCTCAAGGCATTTGGAAGATTCACGCCACCCTCGCGGATCGCCTCAGGCCGACAGGCCCAGGTCGCGCACCACGTCCTTTACGAGGTCCACTTCCAACTTCTCGCGCTTTCGCAGGAAGCCTTCCAGGAGGACGTTGTCGCAGATAGTGTTGATGAGCCGGGGAATCCCCTGGGACCCCACGGCAATCTGGTCCAGGACGGGCTCGGAGAAGATGTCGTACGTCGCACCCGCGATCTTCAAGCGGTGGCGGATGTAGGCCTTGGTCGTCTCGGGTTTGAGCGACGTGAGCCGACACTTCACCGCCACCCGCTGCGTCAGCGGGGCATCCATGGCCAGGATGTCATCCAGGCTCGGCAGGCCGAAGAGGATGAAGGTGATGAGCTTGCTGCCCGGGACCTCCAGGTTCAGGAAGCCGCGCAGCTCCTCCATCAGCTCGCGCTGCTGCAGCATGTTGGCCTCATCGATCAGGACCACCGCCTTGCGGCCGGCCTGGTGCAGCTCCATGAGGCGTTGGTAGATCTGGGAGAGAATGCCCACCCTCTCCTCGGCCACCTGCTCGACCCCGATCTGCGAGGCGATCCGCCGGAGCAGCCACTCGGCCGAGATCGCCGAGTGGATGATCACCAGCAGGGCCGATTCGTACCGCTGCTCGTCCAGCTGGTCGAGCACGTGTCGCGCCAGCGTCGTCTTGCCGGTCCCGACGTCCCCCACCACCACCGCCAAACCCTTCATGGTGTTGACCGCGTACATGAGACGGGCCAGGACGTCGGCGTGCTGATCCACCTCGAAGAAGAAGCGGGCATCCGGGGTGTTCGAAAACGGCTGCTCCCGAAGCTGGTAGAACTGCTCGTAGCTCATCGCTCACCGGCCCTCACAGCGACCCATCAGATGAAGGAGATCTTCTTCTTTCTCGGGGGGGGTGGCGGCTCATCCTTCTGCTTGGCGGGGGCCTGCGGCCGCGGCAGGCGCTCGTGCAGGGCGATGACACGCGCCTGTACGTCGCGAAATCGCGCCCCACCTTCCCGGGAGAGTTCTTCAAACTGCTCCAGCGCCCGCGCCAAGTCCCCCGCCGCCTCGTGGGCCACCCCGAGATCGTACCGCAGGCCGAAGTAGGCCTCCGGCGGGTGTCCCGCGACGCCGAGGCCCGCACGCAAATCCTCGATCGCCTGCTCGGGCTGCCCCTTGGCCAGGAAGCAGAGCCCCAGGAGATCCGCACACTCCAGGGCGCGCGCCGGGTCGCGGGCGGTGAGTCGGAACTCCTGGATCGCCTCGTCGTAGAGCTCCATCTCCTTGTAGGCGATGCCGAGGTTATAGTGGGTTTCGAAGTCCTTCTCGTCCAGTTGCTCCCGCACGCCCTTCTGAAACTCCTTGAGCAGTCCATCCACCAAGGACTCGCCGCTCTTCGGCGAGGCGTACCGCTCCTCCGCGGCCATCTCCTGTTCCAGCTCGGCCCCCAAATCGACGAAATCACCCCCGGCTGCCCCGGCCTCCGGACCCGTGACGGTGAACTTCGGGACCACGGCTTCCGGCGGCGGCTCCGCCGCCCCGGCGGGTTTCTCGATCGGCGGAATGAGTTCCTCGACCGGCGGGGCCTTGGGCTTGACGGGCGGGGCGGGTTCCACAACCGGCGCAATGGGCTTCGCGGCCGGCGGAGCGGGTTTCTCGACTGCCGGAATGGGCTTCTCAGCCGGCGGACCCTTGGGCTTGACGGGCGGCGGCACCGTCTTCGGCTGTGTCATCTGCGCCAGGTCCTGGAGCGTGGCCGCGGGCAGCTCGCTTGTCGTCGGTTGCGCGGTGACGGCCGCACGGTCGATGGCTTCAGCGACCCGGGCCACGGCCGGGTGGTCCGCACCGCGCGCCTGCATCCGGTGATGGACCGTCCGGGCCTCGTCCAGCATTCCCTGCGAGAGATAGAACTCGGCCTCCGCCATGTCGTCCGCCATCGCCTGCTCGTCGTCCGCGTCCACGCCCTCGACGACCAGCATCGGCGTCTCCTCGGCCTCCTCGAGGAGGGCGCGGAGTTCGGACGGCAGTTCGTCCTCGGCGGAGGCCGGGGACGTCTCCGCTGGGGACGCGCCCGCCAGCAGGACCGGCTCCTCTTCCTCGATGGGTAACGGGACCTCGGGCGGCGGCCCCACCACGTCCTCCAGGACACTCGGGAGCGTCGGCACGATCGTCTCCGGCGCAGCTGGCAGCTCCGGTAGTGGCTCGATCGCCGGGGGAACCTCTTCGACCACAGGCGCCTCGGGCAGCCCGATGAGGCTCTCCTTCACGTCTGCCGTTGGGGCAGCTTGCGGCACCTCGACCTCGACCGAGCCGCCCGCCGGCGCCCGGCTCGCCAGGAAGGCACGCAACCCCGCATGGTCCGGCAGGAGTGCCAGGCCCTCGCGAACCTCCTGCAGGGCGGCCTCCGCTCGCCCCCGCTTCTGCAGCAGCTTGGCGATCGCCAGGATCTGGTCACAGGCCTCGGCGGCTTGGCGTCGCCCCCGGTACATGGCCGCGAGCTGCCGGCGGGCCGCGAGGTTCTCCGGCGCCAGTCGCATCACCTCGAGCAGCCGCTCGCGGGCCTTGTCCTCCAAGCCGTACTTCAGGTACACCTCGGCCTCGGCCAACTGCTCCACCACCTCGCTCGAGAGGAGCTCCTCGCCCTCGCCGAGCTCGGGCGTCCCGAGATCCGTGGGGGGGAGATCCTCCACCGGTGCCGGTGCCGGCGCCGCCTCCAACACCCCCACGGAGAGGTCCTCCCCGGTCTCGGGAATCTCGAGGGTCGCCGGCGCCAGCTCCGCCGCGGTCCCGGAGGCAACCTCCGGGGCATCCGTCGGCAGCTCCAGCAGCGGAGCCTCCTCCAGTTCGAGCGCGGGGATCTCCTCCGAGACCCAATCCGTGCTCGTGTCCGGCAGGCTCGGCGCCTCCGCTCCCGCGTCGGGCGCAGCCTCCGCTGGCGAGAGATCCTCCCCGGGCGCGGGCGGAGCTTCGGTGGACTCTTCGAACAGGAACGACGCGGCCTGATCGTCCGTCGAGATGCCGAGGTCCTGGAGTGCCGCGGCCAAATCGGACGCTTCGGTCTCCGGACCGGGGGCGGCGGGCTCTGTGGAAGGAGGGGATTCGGGTTCGGCGGCCAGGCCGAGATCCTCCCAGGCGGAGAGGACGAACGGCGACTCCTCACCCTGCGGGGAGGCCGCGGGTTCTTCCGGCAGCACCGCGGCCAACTGCTCGCCCTCCCCCGGCAAGCCCAGATCTTCGAGGGCCGAGAGCATGAGATCGGCGGACTCGGGCTGCGTCCCCACACCGGGGGGCTCCAGGAGGAGGGGTCTCTCACCCTCCTCCACGGCGGGCGTGACCTCTGGCTCGCCGGTGGCGGCCGGCATGCCGGGCGTGAGCGCCTCCAGGCGCGCCTGCAGCTCGGCATCCGACGGATCCCGCTCGAGGAGCTGTTGGTACGTGGCGATCGCCTGCTGCACCTCACCCGCCGCCTCGTGGGCCGCCGCAAGGCCCCGGAGCGCCGCCTGCGCTTCCTCGTCTCGCCCCAAGTTCAGGAGGAACGTCGCCAGGTGCGCGTGGAGGGCCGCCACCTGCGGGGCCCCCGCCAGGAGGTCCCGGCAGTAGGCGATGGCCGCGTTGGGGTCGCCCCGGGTGAGCGCCTCGTCCGTGATTCGCTGACAGAGCTGGAGGGCTTCGTCGGTCCGTCCCACCTCGAGGAGGGCCATGCCCAGCGGGCGGACAAGCTCGGACTCGGCAATCCCGAAACCCATCGCCTGCTCCAGCGCCTGGAGCGCGTCGGCGCCCTGCCCCTGCAAGGCGCGCACCTCACCAAAGAGCCGCCAGGCCTGAGCGTTGTCGGGTTCACCAGCCGTGACCTTGTCGAGGACGTCGGCCGCCTCGGCGAGCTTTCCGTCGCGGACCAGGAGTTCGGCTTGGCCGATGCTGGCCTCGTGCGACTCGGGGACCAGCTCCCGTGCCTTCTGGAACAGCCGCTTCGCCTCGGGCGTCTGGCCGGCCGCCTGGGCTGCCTGGGCCGCCTGGTCGTATTCGGCGGCGGCCTCCTCGCGCCTACCGAGCTTCAGGAAGAGATCGCCCAGCCGGGTCATCACCTGCACGTTGGTGGGATCGAACTGGGTGAGCCGCTGGTAGGCCTCGATCAGCTTCGCCGTGTCGCCTGCCTTCGCGTAGTGCTCCGCCACCGTCGCCATCTGGATCTTGGCCTCGCCGGCAAGTCCCTGCTCCCAGTACAACTCCGCACAGGCCTCATAGGCGACGGTCCGCGTGGGGTCCAGCTTGGCGATTTTCTTGTAGACGGCGATGGCCTTGACGGACAGGCCGTCCGCCCGGTACAACTCGCCCAATTTCAGATACTGCTCGATGGCCTCGGCGGTCTTCCCCCCGCGCGCGTACAGATCCCCCAGGTTGTTGCACACCGTGAGGTCATGGGGATCGGCCTTGAGGATCGCCTGGTACTCCGTGATGGCGCGATCCCACTTACCTTGCTGGGTGTAAGCCAGGGCGTTTTGGAGGGCTTTGCGTTTGTCGAAGGCCATGAGCCGAAAATCCCCAGTTTTCGAGGGAAAACGACAGCTTAGGCTATCAGAGCCCCCTCAGGGTGTCAAGCAGTTTGGGCCACCCTCCGGCCCGAGCGCGATCATCCCGCATCAGCGCCGCAGGGTCCACTTGGCCGTCCCGTAGCGCGTGCGGACCAGTGCCTCCGCCTGCGCGACCTCCTCTCCCGTCAAGCGGCCGGCCCGCATCCCCACCTCGAGTGCCTTCCCCCAGGCGACGGCGAGTCGTTCCGCCAACGCGTCCATGGGAGGCAGCTCCGTGACGAGGGCCGACAGCCAGACCACCCCTTCCGCCATGTCGCGGCGCGACCACTCCGGGAAGATCGCCTCGTGCATGGCCGCATCGAAATCCAAGAGGAGGGAGCCGTGTTGGAGAAGCGAGCGCTCCCACCGACGCTGCGCCGAGCCGATCAGCTTGCGCCCCCCGACCAGAATCGCGGGCAGGCGGCGCAGGTGGAAACACGCTTCCCCCCCAAGCGCGGTCGGCCCACATGGATCGCACGGACCGAGAGAGGCGGCCACTCCCAAACACGCGAGGCCCGCGATCAGGCCTCGGGAGAGCCGCGCGAAGCTCTCCGCTATCGAGAGCCCACCCCAGCCTCCTGTTAACGGAACCGCAACGCTGTACGTGAGCTCCCGCGCGTGCAGGACCGCCCGGCCGCCCGTCGGCCGCCGGACCACAGGGACCCGCAGCCGGCGGCACGCCCGCACGGTGCGGCTGCCCTGCGCCGGCTGCAGGTATCCCAGGGAGACGGTCGGCCTTTGCCAGCCATAGAAGCGGAGGGTCGGGGGTACCCGGCCCGCCCCCACCGCCTCCGCCACGGTTTCATCCACCGCCATGTTCCAGGCACCGTCCGCCGGCTCGTGGCAGAGGACGCGCCAGAGGGGGCGCGGGATCATTCGGGCTCCCCGAAGCGGGCCTCCACCAGTTCGACCAGCGCCCGGAGCGCCGCCTCGGCGTCCGTGCCCACGGCCCGCAGGGTGAGGACTGCCCCCTGCGCGGCGGCCAGCAGGAGGAGGCCCATGATACTCTTGGCGTTGACCCGCTGGCTGCCGATCTCCACGGTGACCTCGGCCTGAAACGCCCCCGCGATCCGGACGAATTGCGCCGAGGCCCGCGCGTGCAGCCCCAGGCGGTTCCGGATCCGGATCTCACGTGTGACCACCGCTGCCGCCTTCACTCGGCCGCCGCCCTCCAACTGTCCAGGCTCACGGTGATCGTAAGTACTTGGCCCTCTCCGCCGGTTTCCACGGGCCAGGCCGGGAGGAGACAGATCTGCTGCGGAACGCGTTCGTAGCCGGACTCGGACTGCGAGATGGTCTGCACCGGAAACCGCCAAAGCCGTGCGGGCGGTGTCAGCTCGATTTGGGCCGCTAACCCGAGCCAGGCATCCGCGATCCGGATCGCCGAGGCCGTCTCGGCCACCGCCACCGCCAGGAGCGACGGGTCATCCCTCGCCGCGCCCCCGTCGATCTCCACGGTGCGGTCCGGCGGCGGCCCCATGTAGAAGGCCAGGTTGATCTCCACCCCGAACCAGGTCGGGCCGGTCGCCCCGTCGGGCCGGAGCCGGTACGCGACCGTGACGCGGGGCGCGTCCGGCGCCACCTGCACCCGCTTGTGAACACCCAGCGTCGCCCCCCCCTGGCGGTCCGTCGCTGTTAGGTCGAGGACTGGCCCGCCGTCGGCGCGCACGACCGTCGCCGCATACGGGGTCCGCGCTAATCTCGCGGCGGACCCTTGGCGGAGGAACGCATCCAGGCTGAGTTCCGCCGGAAGCCAATGGTCCACGAAGAGCCCGCGGCGGTACGGATCGTACTGCAGGAGATCGATCAGTCCCTCTTCCTTCGCGCCCCGTTCCTCGTGGATGGTGGCCGCCCCGTCCACCAGGGCGGGCCCGCGGCGGAACAGCTTCCGGTGATAGGCTTCGGGGCGGCGCGTCAGGGTGTTGCCGAGGTTGAAGGCTTTGGCGCGCACATCGAGTTCCACCAGCATCCCCCCGTGACTCGGCTCGACCACGAGGGAGAGGTCCGGCGCCTCGATCAGCACCTCCGGCGACCCGTCTCCGTCCCAATCCTCCATGCTGAGGCGGATCGGGTTGCGGGAGGTCCGCGCGCCCTCCGCCGCCCGCTCCGCGCGAATCAGGTGCTGGTAGACCGCATGGCGCAGGTGGGGCAGATACAGCCCGCCGAAGACCCCATGCCAGTAGGCGTCGTTGCACTGCCCCCGCCACAGCGCCTGGAGGGCCTCGGCCCGCCGTCGGCTGCGCTGCGGCAGCGCGTGCACCCGCTCGCTCGCGCGCAGCATCTTCTTGTGCAGGGTGTTGACCTCCGGGTACTTGACCAGGAAGTTGCGCCAGAACCCCCCTCGCACGAAGGGCTGGATGCGGTCTCCATCCGGCAGGCTCTCGACGCGGGCCCGGACCTCCTCGAAGGCCGCCCCCGCCTCGGGCGGGAGGGCCCATTCGGTCATCTCGGTGTAGGAGGCCGTGGGAATGTACACGCGTCCCCGCGGGGGATCGGCCAACACCTGGCTGAAGGTGGTGAGAGTGAGCCACTCGCGGCTTCCCCGCAGGGCGTCCAGGAAGCGCCGCAGCCACCCGCGTCGGTACACCCAGTCGTGCGTCCCGGGCCATCCCCCGAACTTCTCCGCGTCGTCCGCCATGACGGCGACGGCGGAAGGGATGAGCGCCGCGCGCTGGCGTAGATAGTCCAGGGTTTCCGCCGGCTCCCGGAAGGGAATCAGGTACCGGAGCCGTTGGCTGATGGGGAAGAGGGCCAGCGTCACTCCCTGTTCCTCGGTGAGGAACTGCCCGGTGAGGGCCTCGTCCGGGAGGCCTGCCGCCCGGAAGTGGTTATCGTCGAGGATGACGTACTCGACCCCCGCCTCGGCGATGGGCTTGGCCAGGTGGGGCTCCCACACCCGCTCCGCCAGCCACATGCCGCGGGCGGTCACCCCGAAGCGCCGCCTGAGGTAGGCCGTCATGCGCTGGATCTGTCCGACCTTGTCCACATCCGGAACGGCCGCCAGCATGGGCTCGTAGTAGCCGCCGGTGAGGAGTTCCACCTGGCCGCGATCGACAAGCGCCCCCAGCCGATCCAGGAATTCGGGATGGGCCTCCTCGAACCAGTCGAAGAGCACCCCCGAGATGTGCAGGGCGAAGGGAACGTCGGCGTAGTCGCTGAGGACGTCGAGAAATGGGATGTAGGAGCGCTGATAGGCCTCCGCGAAGACCTCGGGGAGGTTCCCGACCGGCTGATGCCCGTGGATCCCGAAGATGAACCGCACGCCATCCATGGTGTGCGCCTCCTCCGTCCCCGCACCGGTCCCCCGGAGCTCAGGACGCAGGGGGGGTCGGCTTCCCTTGCTTGGCGAGGAATTCGCTGGCGACGAGGATGTTCCGCTGCCCGTATCTGGCGACCTTGTCCTCCAGCACCCGGAGGTCCCGCTCCTCCCGCAGCGAGGGCAGCTTCATCAGCATGGGTAGGTTCACGCCGGTCACGACCTCCAACCGGCCCGCCTCCAGATAGGAGAGCACTAGGTTCGACGGGGTCCCCCCGAAGAGGTCCGTGAGGATCAAGACGCCGCTCCCGTCGTTCACCCGCTCGATCACCGCCTCGATCTTCTTCCGCGCCTTGTCGATCTGTTCCGCGGCGTGGATCGAGACGGTCTCCACGGCGGGGAACTTCCCCACGATCTCCTCCGCGGTCTGGAGGAGCTCACGCCCCAATTCGCCGTGCGTCACGATCACGATGCCGATCATGGCTCTAGCCTCGCTCCAGATCCCGGTGCCGCACCGATACCTCGTGGCCGGCCTCCCGCATCCGCCGGGCCAACTCTTCCACCAGGACGACCGAACGGTGATGACCGCCGGTGCACCCGACGGCGATGGTCAGGTACGCCTTCCCCTCGTGCACATAGAGAGGAAGCGCGAATGTGAGAAACCCTTGGATCTGGTCCAGAAATGCCCGGGATTGGGCAAAGCCCAGGACGTACTCCCCCACCGCCGACACCAGCCCGGTCAGGGGCCGCAATCGGTCCACAAAGTGCGGGTTCGGCAGGCAGCGCGCATCGAAGACGAGGTCGGCGTCGACGGGCAGACCGTACCGATAGCCGAACGACACGAGCGCCAGGACCGTGTGGGCCGGACCGGGCAGATCCAGGAACGAGGTCGCCAGGAGCTTCCGGAATTCGTGCACCGTGAAACTCGAGGTGTCAATCACCAGATCCGCCCTGGCCTTGAGGTAGGTCAAGCGTTCGCGCTCCACCTGGATTCCCTCCAGCGCGGAGCCTCCGGGGGCCAGGGGGTGCGGTCGACGGCTCTCGCTGAACCGCCGCACCAGCACCTCATCGCTGGCGTCCAGGAAGACCATCCGCACCTGGTGACCCTCCCGGCGGAGGTCCACCAGGATGTCGAAGAGGGCGTCCAGGAATCGGCCCTCGCGGGCGTCGATGACGAGCGCCACCCGCTCGATGCGGCGCTCCGACTGGGCGCAAAGCTCCGCCACCTTGGGAATCAGGGCGGCCGGCAGGTTGTCGATGCAGAAGAAACCGAGATCCTCCAGGCAGCGGCTGGCCGCGCTCTTCCCCGCCCCGGATATGCCGGTTACGATGATGAAATCGAGTCCGCCCATTCCCCCTCGTCCCGTGCCCCCTCCCCGCTGGGGTCCCTCGGCTACTCCGTGTCTTCTCGGCTGAAGCTGGGCAGGTCTTCCGCCCCGCCCTCCGTGCCCGCCCCCGCCATCCCGGACACGAAGACGCGCGCCGCATGCACGCCCATGAGCTTGAGGAGGTGATTGCGCGCCGCCACCTCCACCAGGATCGCGATATTCCGGCCTGCCGAAACCGGGATTCGCAGCATGGGGATCGAGACCCCCAGGATGCCGTAGGTCTGTTCCGTCAGGCCCAGGCGATCATACTCCTCCTCGGGTCGCCAGGGCTCCAGCATCACGACGAGTTCGATGCGCTTCCGATGCCGGATGGCCGTCACCCCGAACAGGTCCCGGACGTTGATGATGCCGATCCCCCGGATCTCCATGTGGTACCGGATCCGGGTCGGCGCGCGGCCCATGACGATCTGCGCCCCGTCCCGGCTGACCTCCACCACATCGTCCGCGACCAGTCGGTGACCGCGCGTCACGAGGTCCAGGGCGCACTCGCTCTTGCCGGTCCCGCTCTCCCCCAACAGGAGGATGCCGATGCCGTACACGTCCAGCAGGACCCCGTGCAGCGTCGCCTCGGCCCCCGCACCGATCGGCTCCATTCTCAGGCCTCCGGTTCGATCAGACCGTAATGGCCATCCCGCCGCCGGTAGAGCACGTTGACCTCGTCCGTCCGGGCGTTTCGAAAGACGTAGAAGGCATGCCCGAGTAGGTCCATCTGCAGGATGGCCTCCTCGACCTCGGCGGGTTTCACGGCAAACCGCTTCACCTTCACGACGCGGGGTGCCTCCGCGCCGGCCGGGGCCGG
>JBGPQZ010000070.1:0-12507 GCA_041489335.1 Methylomirabilia bacterium | reverse complement strand
GATCGGGTGACGGCGGCCCACCACGTGCCCTGCGGGACCTGCTGGGCCTGCCGCCACGGCCACGAATCCATGTGCCCGCAGTTCAAGGCCACCCGGATCGACCCGTGCGGCTTCGCGGAGCTGATCCGGATCCCGCGACTGCAGGTCGAGCAGGTGACCTTCCGGCTGCCCGAGGAGATGCCGTTCGAGGTGGCCTCCTTCACGGAGCCGCTGGCCTGCGCCGTGCGCGCCGTCGAGCGCTCGGCCGTCCTGCCGGGCGACCGGATCGCCGTGGTGGGCGGCGGCGGCATGGGCCTGCTCATCGGGCAGGCGCTGATCGCGCGCGCTGCCGTCCCCATCGTCCTGGATCTCTCGGAGGATCGGCTCCAACTGGCGCGGGGCCTCGGGATCGCGATCACCGTCGATTCCGCACGCCAAGACATCCGGGAGGCGCTGGCAGACCTCACGGACGGCACGGGGGTGGACGGGGCGGTGCTCACCGTCGTCAACCAGGAGATCCTGGGTGCGGTGCAACGCTCCCTGCGGCCGGGCGGCCGGATCAACATCTTTGCCGGGATCTCCGACGGCCCGTGCCTCCCCATGGATTTTGCCGACCTCTACCATCGGGAGCTGGCCGTCTTTTCCACCTACTCCTCGACCCCCGCGACGCTCCGCGAGGCCTTCGGCCTGCTGGCGAAGCAGGAGGTCCGCGTGGTACCGCTCATCAGCCACCGGCTTCCGCTCCGCGCCTTCGAGGAGGGGGTCCGGCTCCAGCGGACAGGCCAGGCAACCAAGGTGATCTTCCACCCATGAACCCGCGAGCCGAGTCCGACGTCCTGACGGTCCCTGCCTCCCGCCGAATGCGTGCCGCGGTCCTGTACGGGGCCGAGGACATCCGGATGGAAGAGGTACCCGTCCCGATTCCTGGGCCAGGAGAAGTGCTGGCCCGCGTGGACGTGGCCTCCGTGGATTTCACCGACCGCAAGGTGTACCTCCGTGGCTCACACCCCATGATCACGATCCCCGGCCTCTTCGGCCACGAGTGGGCGGGGACGATCGTGGAGGTCGGGCCCGGCCCGGGGATGGGCTGGCGGCCGGGGCAGCGCGTGGCCGCGGCGAACTCCGCCCCCTGTCACCCCGGGGAGGGCCCGGTCTGTCGGCAGTGCCGCCGCGGCCGGTTGAGCATGTGCGAGGCGATCCAGTACCTGAACGGCGCGTTTGCGCCCTACATCCTGGTGCCCAAGCGGCTCGCCAGCGTGAACCTCCACCCCGTCCCCGATGGCATCCCGCTGGAGCAGGTGGTCTTCACCGAGCCGTATGCCTGCGTGGTGCAGGCCGTCCGCCGGATCCCCGTGGCGGCCGGCGATGTCGCGGTGGTGTTCGGGGCCGGCCCCATGGGCCTCTTCATGGTGAGTGCGCTGCGCCGTCGCCACGGGAAGGACCTGACCATCGTCTCGCTGGATCGGCTGGACAGTCGGCTGCGCGTGGCGGAGGCCATGGGGGCCACACACGCGCTCAATACGACCGACCGATCGTCCCGCGAATCGCTCCAGGCCGCCGTCGGCCGATCCGACGCCGACGTGGTCATCGAGGTGATCGGCGCGGTGGAGACGCATCGCGAGGCCCTGGGCCTGGTGGGGCGCGGGGGCACCCTGGTCTCCTTCGGTGGGGTCGCACCCGGCCAGACCCTCTCCGTGGACATGGGGCACCTCCACTACAACGAGATCGCCATCCTCCCCATCTACCACCATACGCCCATGGACGTGGCGGAGGCCGTCCGGCGGCTCGTGGCCGGCGAGGTGCCCATCCAGCAGCTCATCACGGCCCGACTTCCCATGTCCGAGCTGCGCACGGCCCTCCAGATGGTGGCCGACCGGACGACCCTGCGCACGATTCTCTTCCCGGATCGCTGATCCGGATCGTCCGCTGCGAAGGGCGTGAAAGGCGCACGGCCGCCCTGGAGCCAGCGAAGAGGCCTTTGCCGGCTGTCGGTTTTCGGCTATCATAGAATCACATGGGAACGATTCTGATCGTCGAAGACGAGACGGACATTGCGGACCTGGTGAAGTACCACCTGTCGCCTGAAACGGGAGGTCAGCCATGGACAAGGGAACTTGGACGGTGAAGGTCGGCCTCGCCCAGATGTTGAAGGGCGGGGTCATCATGGACGTGGTGACGCCGGAGCATGCGAAGATCGCCGAGGAGGCGGGCGCCTGCGCCGTCATGGCGCTGGAGCGGGTCCCGGCGGACATCCGGGCGGCGGGCGGCGTGGCCCGGATGTCGGACCCGACCGTCATCGAAGAGATCAAGCGGGCCGTGACCATCCCCGTCATGGCCAAGTGCCGGATCGGCCACTTCGTCGAGGCGCAGGTCCTGGAGGCCCTGGGCGTGGATTACATCGACGAGTCCGAGGTGCTCACGCCCGCCGACGAGGAGCACCACATCCACAAGCACGGCTTCACCGTGCCCTTCGTGTGCGGATGCCGTGATCTCGGTGAAGCCCTGCGCCGCATCGGCGAGGGGGCGGCCATGATCCGCACCAAGGGGGAGGCGGGGACCGGGAACGTGGTGGAAGCGGTGCGGCACGCCCGCGCGGTTCTCGGCGCCATCCGACGCCTGCAAGGCATGTCGCAAGACGAGCTGATGGCCGAGGCGAAGAACCTCCGTGCCCCCTACGACCTCGTGGTGGAGGTGGCCAAGACCGGGCGCCTGCCGGTGGTCAACTTCGCCGCCGGCGGGATTGCCACCCCGGCGGATGCCGCCCTGATGATGCAGCTCGGTGTGGACGGGGTCTTCGTGGGTTCGGGGATCTTCAAGTCCTCCGACCCCGCCCTCCGGGCCAAGGCCATCGTCCAGGCCACGACCCACTACAAAGATGCGAAGATCATCGCCGAGGTATCCCGCGGGCTGGGCGCGGCCATGCCGGGCCTGGATGTCCGCTCCATGAAGCCGGAAGAGATGCTGGCGACGCGCGGCTGGTAGCGTGCAATGACCAATTTCCAATGACCAATGACCAATGGCTGGTGACGTGCAATGACCAATGACCAATTTCCAATGACCAATGTCCATGGCAGCATCCCAATTGGTCATTGGGCATTTCCCTGAGACGATGTTGAAGATCGGTGTGCTGGCATTACAGGGGGACTTCCGGGAGCACCGAGAGGTTCTGGAGCGGATAGGGGTTCCCGCTTCCGAGGTGCGACTGGGCCGGGACCTCCCAGGCTTGGCCGGCCTCATCATCCCGGGTGGCGAGAGTACGACCATCGTCCGACTGATGCGAAGCTCGGGGCTGCTGGACTCCCTCCGGACAATGGCCGCCGAGGGGTTCCCGATCTGGGGGACCTGCGCGGGCATGATCCTCCTTGCCAAGGGACTGGACGAGACGGGGATTCCCTCGCTGCAGGCCATGGACATCACCGTCAGGCGCAACGCCTTCGGCCGGCAGGTGGATAGCTTCGAGGCCGACCTCCCCGTTCCCGTGCTCGGAACATCGCCGTTCCGTGCCATCTTCATCCGGGCACCCATCATAGAGGCCGCCGGCCCCGGTGTGGAGATCCTCGCCAGGCTGCCCGACGGCCAGCCGGTCGCGGCCCGGCAGGGCCGGCTCCTCGCCACCGCGTTCCATCCGGAGCTCACCCCCGATCTCCGCTTCCACCGCTTCTTCCTCCAGCTCGCCTCCAAGGCTGCCTGACTGTGGGCGATACCTTGATCCTCCGGGGCTTCGTCTGATCGGTTCCCGGCGACGCGCCCTGGCTTTTCCCTTGACAGCCGCCTTCCGTCTCGGCTAGCCTCACGTCGTTCTTTTCTTGAAACCGGTTTCAAGACAGTCTTCAAGGCGCCGACCTGTGGCCGACCAGCGGAACCGGAGCCATCCCCCCACCGTCGCCGATGTGGCGCGCCGCGCGCGCGTGTCACGGGCGACCGTCTCACGCGTCCTCAACCAGTACCCCCACATCCGGCCCGAGGTGCGATCGCGGGTCCAGCGGGCCATGCAGGCCCTGGGCTACCGGCCGGACCAGGTGGCGCGGAGCCTGGCCCGCCGCGAAACCCAGAGCCTGGGCCTGGTGGTCGCCGACATCACGAATCCCTTCTACGCCGAGACGGCGCGGGCCATCCTGGAGGCGGCCCGCGGCCACGGCTACCACGTGATCCTCTGCAACACCGACAACCGCCCCCTGCTGCAGGAGGCGTACGTGGAGGTCCTGCAGCAGCGCCGCGTGGACGGGATCATCTTCGGCTCCGTGTTCCTGGACGATCCGGTGGTCGAGCGCCTGGTGGCTGCCGGCTACCCCTGCCTGATGTACAACCGCCACCTGCGCTCGCGGCGGGGGAGCTACATCGTCCTCGACAACGCCCGGGCCAGCCGGGAGGTGACCCGACACCTGCTCGCGCTGGGCCATCGCCGCATCGGGTTCGTGAGCGGCCTGCGCAACATCTCGACGGCGGCGGAGCGGCTCCAGGGGTACCGCGCGGCGCTGCGCGCGGCGGGCCTCCCCGTGGATCCACACCTGATCCGCCCCGGGGGTTTCCAGGCCGGGATGGCCCAGCAGGCGGCACAGGATCTGTTGAAACGGTCGGAGCGCCCCACGGCCATCGTGGCGGGAAATGACCTGATGGCCCTGGGCGTCATCCACGCCGCCGGGGACCTCGGCCTCCGGGTCCCCGAGGACCTGGCGGTGGCCGGGTTCGACGACATCGAGATCGCCGGCCATCACGACATTCAGCTCACCACCATGGCGCAGCAGAAAGCCGAGATGGGGCGACTGGCGGCGCTGGGCATCCTGGAGATCATTCGCGACCCGCGGCGGTTCAGGCACCAGCCGCTGCAGCAGGTCCTGACCCCGACTCTGGTCGTCCGCCGCACCTGCGGGGCTCGCGAGGCCGCTGGCGAAGCGGTCGGGGGCCCGGCGAAACAGGACGCCCTCACCCCGGCCCTCTCCCAAAGGGGGAGGGGGGAGCAGGGGAAAGGCGGCTTCCACAGGAAGGGGAGTGGACGGAGGAAAGGAGGCGGTCGTGGGTGAACGACGGAAACCCATCCTGACGGCGGAAGAGGCGGCCCGACTCGTGCCGAACGGCGCCACGGTCACGGTCAGCAGTTCGGCGGCCCAGCTCGTGCCGGACAAGGTCCTGGCGGGCGTCGAGGCGCGGTTCCTGGCCTGCGGAGAGCCCACGGGGCTCACCATGGTCTTTCCGGTGGCGGTGGGGGACTCCTTCGGGACCGTGGGACTGGACCATCTGGCCTACCCCGGGCTCATCAAGCGGTTGATCGGCGGCTCGTACGTGAACGGGCCCGCCTCGAAGCCGGCGCCCAAGATCTACACCATGATCCTGAACGACCAGGTGGAGGCCTACAACCTGCCCCTCGGGGTGCTGATGCACCTGCACCGGGATATCGCCGCCAAGAAGCCGGGGGTCATCACCAAAATCGGCCTGGGAACCTTTGCGGACCCGCGGGATCGCGGCGGGCGGATGAACGGCGTCACGCCGCCGGACCTGGTGGAGGTGATCCGGCTCCGCGGCGAGGAGTGGCTGCTGTTCCGCGCCTTCCCCATCGATGTTGCCATCATTCGAGGCACCACGGCGGATGTGAATGGCAACATCACCATGGAGCACGAGGGGGTGACCCTGGCCGTCCTGGCCCAGGCGATGGCGGCGCACAACTCCGGGGGCAAGGTGATCGTGCAGGTGAAGCGCGTGGCGGCGGAGGGGACCCTGGACCCGCAGAAGGTGAAGGTGCCGGGCATCCTGGTGGACGCCTTGGTCGTGGACCCGGAGCAGCGGCAGAACACGGGCATCGCCTACGATCCGGCCATCAGCGGCGAGATCCGCGCGGCCACCTTCCCGGTGGAGCCCGTGCCCCTCGGCCCCGAGAAGGTGATCGCGCGCCGCGCCCTCATGCAGATCCGGCCGGGGGACATCGTGAACCTGGGATTCGGCATCTCCTCGCTGGTGCCGCAGATCGCCTTCGAGGAAAGGGTCTTCGACCGGCTGAACTTCACGGTCGAGCAGGGGGCGGTGAACGGGCTGCCGCTCACCGGGTTTGCCTTCGGCGCCTCGCACAACCCCGAGGCGATCATCGACTCCCCGGCGCTGTTCGACCTGATCGACGGGGGCGGCGTGACGGTCGGGTGCCTGGCCTTCGCCGAGGTGGACCGCGTAGGCAACGTGAACGTCAGTCGCCTCCAGGCTCAGCCGCATGTCCTGGCGGGGGCCGGGGGCTTCATCAACATCGCCATGGGGACGCGGAAGCTGGTGTACTGCGGGACCCTCATGGCGGGCGGGCTGGACGTCCGGATCGAGGACGGGAAGGTGCGGATCGTGCAGGACGGCCGCTTCCAGAAGTTCGTGGACAAGGCGCAGGACGTCACCTTCAACGGACGGCTGGCCGCCGAGCAAGGGCAGGAGGTCTGGTACTTCACCGAGCGCTGCGTCTTCCGGCTGGCGAAGAGCGGCCTGGTGCTCGTCGAGGTGGCCCCCGGTATCGACGTGGACCGGGACATCCGAGCCAAGATCGGCTTTCCGCTCCAGGTGTCGCCAGACTGCAAGCCGATGGAGGCCCGGATCTTCAAGTCTGAGCCGATGGGGCTTTCCACCGACTGGGCGTAGTACGGGGCGTGAACCGCTTGTGCCTCTTGTGGCCAAGGCCGTCCGGCGTCCTTGGCGCCTTGGCGGTTCATCCAGGGGGAAAGGAGCACGTATGGAACGGTACTACGAGGACATGCAGGTCGGCGAGGAGTACGAATCCCCGGCGCGAACCATCACCGAGACGGACATCGTGAACTTCTCCGCGTTCTCGGGCGACTGGAGCCCGGTCCACAGCGACGAGGAGTACTGCAAACGGACCCCCTACAAGACCCGGATCGCCCACGGCCTGCTGGGGCTGGCCCTCACCTAGGGGCTGAAGTTCCGCATCCCGGAGCTCATGGGCGCCCGCTACATGGCCTCGCTCTACTGGAACTACAAGTTCACGGCGCCGATCCTGGTTGGAGACACCATCCGGCTGAAAGTGCGGATCCAGAGCAAGCGGGAGACGAAGAAGCCGGACCGGGGGATCCTGGTCGAGTGCGTGACCATGCTGAACCAGCGGAACGAGGTGGTGGGCGAGGGCGAGCACGGCTTGATGACCTGGCGCCGCCCGGCCGCCTGAGAAACTGTGACCGCCAAGGCCCCACGGGGCCTTATCTCAGGCCCCAGAGGCACAAGACGGCACAGGGCATGGCTGGACCCCCGGCTCGCGGCTCTGCTGTGAATCTGTAAAGTCTGTGCAGCTTGTGCCTCTTGTGGCCAAGGCCGTCCGGCGTCCTTGGCGCCTTGGCGGTTCAAGCCCGGAAAAGGAGGCACGCATGAACTTTGAGTTGTCGGATGCGCAGCGGATGCTGCGAGACATGGTGCGAGACTTCTCGGAGAAGGAGATCAAGCCGCGCGCGGCGGAGATCGACCGGACCGACGAGTTCCCCTGGGACCTCTGGAAGCGCATGGCCGAGCTGGGGATTCTGGGAATGACCCTGCCCCCCGAGTACGGCGGCTCCGGGATGGACATCGTGTCCTGGGCCATCGCCCAGGAGGAGATGGCGCGGGCCTCGGTGGTGGTGGCCGACATCCAGCTCCTCAGCACGCTGATGCAGAACATGATCCTGCAGAACGGGACCGAGGCCCAGAAGCAGAAGTATCTGCCTCCGCTGGGGACCGGCGAGAAGATCTGCATCATCGCCCAGACCGAGCCGGGGGCGGGGTCGGACGTCGCCGGCATTCAGACCACCGCGCGGCCGGAGCGGGACGGTTACGTCCTGAACGGGACCAAACGGTTCCTCACCTGCGCCATGCTGGCCGATCTGGCGATCGTGGTGGCGACCGTGGACAAGAGCAAGGCGCACAAGGGGATCACCCTGTTCGTGGTGGAGAAGGGGACGCCGGGCTTCTCCACGGGCTCCAAGGAGCACCTGATGGGGGTCCGCGGCATGGGCACGGGCGAGGTGGTCTTCGACAACTGCTGGGTGCCCAAGGAGAACCTGTTGGGCGGCGAGGGGGAGGGCTTCAAGCGGGCCATGAAGTCCCTGGACACGGGCCGCATCGGCATCGGTTGCCAGGCGGTCGGGCTGGCGCAGGCGGCCATGGAAGAGGCCGTCCGCTATGCCAAGCAGCGCACGGCCTTCGGTGGCCCCATCGCCAATTTGCAGGCGATCCAGTTCATGCTGGCGGACATGTCGGCCGGGATCGAGGCGGCGCGGCTGCGCCTGCGCCACGCCGCGTGGCTGAAGGACCAAGGGCGCTCCATCATCCGGGAGGCGGCCGAGGCGAAGCTCCTGGCCTCGGACCTGGCGGTGAAGGTGACCCAGGACGCCCTGCAGATCCACGGCGCCTACGGCTATAGCACGGACTTCCCCATCGAGCGCCTGTACCGGGAAGCGAAGGTCTATCAGATCTGGGAAGGGACGAGCGAGATCCAGCGCGTGGTCATCGCCCGCCAACTGCTCAAGGAGTACTAAGAGACCGACAGCGACAGCGGGACCCGACAGCGGTCGGGGCCCGGCTGGCCCCTGCGGAGTTCGCTGTCGGATATCGCTGTCGAGATTCGTTCGACGAGGCGAGAGGGTACCAACTGCTGATTGGCATGGAGGGAGCGATGCAATTTGCAGGGAAGGTTGGGCTGGTGACGGGTGGGGGATCGGGGATCGGCCGCGCGACGGCGGAACTCTTCGCGAAGCGAGGCGGAACCGTGCTGGTGGCGGACATCAACGAGACGGGAGCCGCGGCGACGGCCGAGGCGGTCCGGCGAGCCGGGGGCCGGGCGGAGGCCTGCCGCTGCGACGTGACCGTCTGGGATCAGGTCCAGGCGACGGTGGACCGCGCGCGGCGGACGTTCGGTCGGCTGGACGTCCTCGTCAACTGTGCAGGGATCCTGCGGAGCCACTACCTCGAGGAAACGCCAGAGCAGGAGTGGCGCCAGGTCCTGGACGTGAATCTGACCGGGGCCTTCCTGATGACCAAGGCGGCTCTCACGGCCATGCGGGAGCAGGGCGGCGGCTCCATCGCGCACATCGCCTCGCGCATGGCCATCCGGGTGAAGGAGGGGCACGGGGCCTATGCCGCCGCCAAGGCGGGCATCCTGCAGCTCACCCAGATGGCCGCACTGGAGGGGGCGCCCCACAAGATCCGGGTCAATTGCGTCTGCCCCGGGTTCGTGGATTCGCCCATGACCCGCACGGGCTATGGTCAGGACGCCTTCGAGGGCTGGAACAAGATCTGCCCGCTGGGTCGCGCCGCCACACCGGAAGACATCGCGAAGGCGATGCTGTTCCTGGCCTCTGACGAGGCGTCCTTCATCACCGGCGTCGCCTTGCCGGTGGACGGCGGTCGAACCATCCTGTAGCGCAAGCGGCGTTGAGTTGGTTGCAGCCTGTGTCTCTCTTCTGTGCCCTCTCCCCGCCCCCCGGAGGCGGGGAGAGGGGGCGGGTGGGGGGTCGCGCGGCGGGATGGCAACAGTCTATTGTGAGATATGGAAGAGACCGACACTTTCCCACTTCTCCTCGCACGGCGGATGGGATAGAGTCTCCGTCATGAGGGTCCTGCCGGTCGGCGGGATCGGGGAACCAGGGTGGCATCGGAGGAGGTTTGGGCGTGGGCAAGTCTCTGCTCAAGGTCTTCGACTGGCTGTGTGATATCTCATCCCTCGTCATCCTCTACGTCACCGTGGTGGTGATCTTCGTCCAGGTGATCGCCCGGTATATCCTGAAGGTGTCGCTCCCCTGGACGGAGGAGTTCGCGCGCTTCGCCTTCATCTGGCTGATCTTCCTGGCGAACGCCTTGGCGGAACGCCAGAAGGAGCACTTCCGGGTCAGCTATTTCGTCGAGCAGGCCCCCCGGAGGGTCCGGTACGCCTTTTGGTATTTCGGCGAAGCGCTGATCTTCGTCTTCTTCTGCTGGCTGCTCTACGACTGCATGACCTTCGTGAAGATGGGCGCCCGACAGATCGCCCCGGTCATGCAGCTCCACATGGACTACGTCTACTGGGGGTTGCCCGTGGCCGTGATCCTGACCCTGGTGAATCGCACCCGGAACTTCATCGTCACGGTTCGGGAGCGACCCGAGAACCCCTTCGCCTGAGGTCGCCGAGGAGTCGCCATGCTGAGCGGAACCGTCCTGGTGATTCTCTTCCTGGTTCTGATGTTCGTGGGCATTCCCATCGCCCACGCCATGATCATCACCGCGTACATCACGATCAAGTTCGTCCACCCCGAGATCCCGACCATCATCGTTGCCCAGCGCCTCTTCGGGGGCGTGGACAACTACATCCTGCTGTGCATCCCCTTCTTCATCCTGGCGGGCGACCTGATGAGCCTCACCACTCTCTTCGACCGTCTGATCCGGGTGGCGGATGCCATGGTCGGGCACATCCGCGGCTCCCTCTCGCACATCACCATTGTGGTGGCCATGTTCTTCGCCGGCATCACTGGGGCGGCGGTAGCGGACACCTCGGCGGTGGGCACGGTGCTCATCCCGGCCATGATCAAGCAGGGCTACACCCGCGCGTACGCCACGGCCCTGACGGTGGTGGCCTCGACGATCGGGGTCATCATCCCGCCGAGCAACCTCATGGTGGTGGCCGCGCTGGTCTCGTCCAGCTCGGTGGCGGCGCTCCTGCTGGGGGGGGTCATCCCCGGGGTCCTGGCGGCCATGGCCCTCCTGGTGGTCAGCGTGTACTACGGGTTCAGGCACGGCTTCCCGAAGTCCTCGAAGATCTCCTGGAAGGATCGGGGGATAGCCCTGTGGTACGGGATCCCGGCCCTGGGGATCCCGGTGGTCCTGATGGGCGGTATCCTTTCCGGCATCGTCACCCCGACGGAGGCGGCCAATATCTCCATCATCTATGCCTTGATCGTCGGCCCGATCATGATGCGAGGCTTCCCCCCGCTCCAGAAGATCTATGACAGCTCCGTCGGCGTCTGCACCCGCACGTCGGCGGTCATGATGTGCGTGGGCGCCTCGATCATCTTCGGCTGGATCCTCGCCATCGCCGAAGTCCCCGAGGCGATTGCCGCGTTCATCACGTCGTACACCACCAGCAAGATCCTGATCATCGCGGGGATGCTCTTCACCTATCTGGCCATCGGGACCTTCCTGGACGCCATTCCGATCATCCTGATCTTCACGCCGATTTTCCTGCCGCTGGCGGAGAAGCTCGACATTCCCACGGTGGCCTTCATGGTGACGATGGTGTTCGCCGCCGCGATGGGACTGGCCTCGCCCCCCTGCGGATCCTGCCTCTGGGTGGGGGCCGCCATCGGGGAGATCCAGGTGGAGCGGTTCACCTGGGAGTTGATGCCGTTCCTGGCGGCGATGACCGTGATCCTGGTCGCGATTGCCTACATTCCGGAGCTGGTAACGTGGCTCCCCGATCTTGTCTTGGGGGCAATCAAGTAAGCAAGAGGAGGAGCAAGAAGGGCGGAGTTGGATCCGGGTCGGATGGGCCGAGTAGACCCGGATCCCTGAAGGGCAAGGACCCATTGAGCGAGGAGGGAAAAGCGATGCGATTCAAAGGAACGTACGGAATGGCCGTGGCCGTTGTCCTGGTGTTGGCCTGGATGCTGGCGGTCGCGCCCGTCCAGGCGGGTGAAGTGACCCTGAAGCTGGCCCACAGCCAGCCGCCCAAGGGCGGATACATGGGGGAGGCCCCGCAGATCTTCGCCGATGCGCTGGAGCAGTCCACCAAAGGCCAGGTGAAGGTGAAGATCTTCCACTCCGGCTCGCTCAGCGCGAATGAGCGGGAGCTGGCCGAGATGGCCCAGAGCGGCGCGGTGGATCTCGCCATCCCGGCCACGACCTACGTTCTGGGTTGGGCCCCGTCGATGAAGGTGTTTGATCTGCCCTACCTCTTCGAAGGAGCGTCGCACTTCAAGAAGGTGGTGCAAGGGCCGGTGGGGGAAAAGCTGGCCAAGCAGGTCGAGGATGATGGTCTGGTCTTACTGGGCTACTTCCTCCCCGGCGTGCGGAGTATCTTCAACAACGTCCGACCCATCAACACGCTCGAGGACGCAAAGGGGATGAAGATCCGGAGCATGCAGAGCCCAGTCTACGTCGAGATGTTCAAGTCCATGGGCATGCTCCCCACCCCGCTGCCGTCCTCAGAGCTCTACACCTCGCTTCAGCTCGGTGTGGTGGACGCCGGCGAGAACGACCCGGCCAGCGTGGTGAGCTGGGGCTGGATCGACGTCATCAAGTATTACTCGCTCGACGAGCACTCCATCTCCGCGATGGCCGTTCTGATGAACAAGAAGCGATTCGATAGTTTCCCATCCGATGTCCAGGAGGCCATCCGCGATGCGGCGAGGAAGGCCGAGAACTATCAGCTCGACTACATCGAGAAGGCCGCGGCGGAGAACCTGAAGAAGATCGAGGCCAAGGGCGTGAAGGTGAACCGGATCCAGAACAAGAAGCCGTTCCAGGATGCGGTGAAGCACATCGTGGCCCAGTACGAGAAGGAGATCGGCCCCGACATCGTGCAGGCGGTGCGGGACGCGGCGAAGTAGG
>JBGPQZ010000069.1:0-12526 GCA_041489335.1 Methylomirabilia bacterium | reverse complement strand
CGGCGCACGCGGGGGCTCGTGAGGCACCGCCAACCGAAAGGGGCGGAAACAGATAGGCTCACGCTACCCTCCGGCACCAGTGCTCTACTCTACCCTACCCGTCATCTGTCCGATTCCGACTGGTTCGGCTGGCGTACCGGCGTGAAGCGTGCGGCCAGAATGCTCGTTGCGCAAGCCGATCGGCTTCCTGTATTGTATCCCGCGATACGAAATGGGTAGCCCCAGAGGGCAGTCATCAGGAGACAGACATGGCCATCGCCACAATTGTGGGGGCGGGGTTCATGGGGTCGGCGACGGCGTGGCCTCTCACGGACAACGGACACGCGGTCCGGCTGGTGGGGACGCACCTGGATGGGGAGATCATCAGGACCTGCAAGGAGAAGCGCTTCCACCCGAAGCTGCAGCGGGAGCTGCCGCCCGGTGTCCAACCCTATTACGTCGAGGAAGTCGCCCAGGCGCTCCAGGGCGCGGACATCATCCTGAGCGGGGTGAACTCCTCGGGGGTGCGCTGGATCGCACAGACGGTCGGACCGCATCTGCGCCCCGGGCAGCTGATCATCGCGATCACCAAGGGACTCGACCTGGATGCAAACGGCAACCTCATGATCCTGCCTGACCTGCTGGCGAGCGGGATTCCCGCGAACGTCCGCAATCAGGTGAAGTTCGCCGCCATCGGCGGGCCGTGCATCGCGGGGGAACTGGCCGGTCGGCGGCAGAGCTGCGTGATGTTCGGCTGCCGGGACCGCGACGCGGTGGAGAAGCTGGCCGATACGTTTCGCACGCCGTACTACCACATCTGGACCACGACCGACCTCGTCGGGCTGGAGTACTGCGCGGCGCTCAAGAACGCCTACACGCTGGGGGTGGGACTGGCCATCGGGCTCCTGGAGAAGAGCGGGGGGCCGGATTCGGCGGGGATGCACATGCACAACCTGGAGGCGGCCCTCTTCGGCCAGTCCTGCACCGAGATCGAGCGGCTGCTCGAGGTCGTGGGCGGGACGCGCCACTTCGCCTACGGGTTGCCAGGCGCCGGCGACCTCTACGTGACGTGCATGGGCGGTCGGACGGTGCGCCTGGGGACGCTCCTGGGCAAGGGACACAGCCTGGCCGGGGCTCGCGAGATCCTGGCGAGGCTCACACTGGAGAGCGCCGAGATCGTGCGCGTCATGGGAGAGGGGCTCCCGCACCTGGTGGCTGAGAAGCGCCTGGAGCCGGACGAGCTGCCGCTCTTGCGCCTCTTGATCGACATCGTCGTGAAGGGCCGCCCCGTCGAGATGCTCCTCGACACCTTCTTCGGCGGCACGGGCCGTGCCTGAGCCGGTTGGGCGAGATTCCGCGTTCTTCCAGAGCGGCGTCGCGCTCGTGGCCGAGGCCATGCGGGGTGTCACGCCGCGCGTGCCCGTGCTTGCGCAGTGGACGCCACGGCGTCGCCGTCCATCGTGAATCTCGACCTGTGGCGTGAGCGGATCATTCGTGTGAGGGGCGTGAAGTGATGAGCGCGCGCTGGGAATGGGTCTGGCGCATCCTGGGGACGGCAGTGCTGGTGGGCTTTCTCGCCTCGGCCTTCACCCCGCTGCCCAATATCCTGAGTCGAAATCTCCGGACGCCTTCTCAGCTCGATGCGGCAGAAGCCATCGTGGTCTTGGGGGCGGGCACCCAGACGGACGGGACGCTTGGCGACGGCTCCCTGCGGCGGGCCCTCCTCGGCATCCTCCTCCTCCGGAACGGGCTGGCGCCGGTGGTGCTTTTCTCGGGGCCGGCCCCGAACGGGAGCGGCAGCCGGACCGAGGCGGAGATTCGGGCCGACCTGGCCCGGGGGCTCGGGGTGCCGAACGAGGCGGTCCTGCTGATGGCGGATGCCTACACGACGCGCGAGGAGGCCTCGCGCGCCTGGCTCCTCCTGGCCTCCCGCCAGGTGCGGCGCATCCTGCTCGTCACCGACGCACAGCACATGGCGCGCGCCCGGGCGCTCTTCACGCAGGTCGGCTTCGAGGTCCTGCCGGCCACGACGGAAGAGGTCTCCAGCGTCGCGCGGACACCGGAGGGCCGCCTCCGACTGATGCGTGCCGTGCTGGGCGAGGCCCTGGCCCGCCTCTACTACCGGACGGCCGGGTACCTGTGAGGGTGTGAGGCATGGAGGAATACTTCGTTCTGGCGCTGGTGATCGTCACGTCGGCGGGAATGTTTCTGGTCGGCGGGAAAGGAATGGGCCTCTCCTTTGCCGGCCTGCGCATCGCAGCGGGAAAGATGCTGGCGTGCCTCGGGCTGACGCTCGCCTTCTTCGCGATCAACCTCGCCGTGGGCATGGCGGCCGTGCTCCTCGGCCGCGCCCTGACACGCGGCTTCGTCTCCCTCTATTACGCCAACGATACAGCCCTGCTCGTCCTCTCACTCCTGCAGGCGATCATCTTCCAGCGTTGGCGGGAAACCCGGACGGCCCGACCCCCCTCCCACACGTCCTCCTGATCCCCCAGGCGTCGCGCGGTCGGTTCACGTCTGGCGGCCCGCGGTCATGATGGTGAGCAGCATCAGATAGTCACCCAGGTGACGGGTGATGAGAAAGTGCCGCCGGACGTGCTCCCGGGCGATCCGCCCGATGCGCGTCGCTATCTCCGGGTTGTCCAGCAGGAAGCGGATCCGGTAGGCCGCCCCCTCCACGGAGGTCACCGTGTAGCCGGTCACGTCGTAGAGGATCTGGGCCGTGATCCCCCCCACCGCCCCGCCGATCACCGGCTTCCCCTTCCACATGGCCTCGGCCACGGTGAGGCCGAAACCTTCGCGGGTCGATTTCTGGAGGACGACCGTCGCGGCGCGCTGGAGGGCATTGATCTCCAGGTGGGCGTCGGGCGGGAGCTCGAGAACGTGAATATCGGTGTCGTGCCCCGCGGCGTCTCGGACCTCCGCCAGGACGGCCTTGCCCTCGGGATCGTCCGACGCCCCGCCTCCCGCGAGGACCAGCCGGCAGTCCGTTCGCCGCTTCACCATCCGATACGCATTGATGACGCCGACCGGGTCCTTGAAACGATCGAAGCGCGAGACCTGGATCAGCATCGGCTTATCGCGCGGGATCCCCAGGCGGTCCAGGATGCCTGCCACCTCCAGATCGGTCAGCTCGCGATTCTTGTCGCTCAAAGGATCGATGGACGGGTAGACGAGGTACTGGGGGATGGGAAGGCGCTGAGCGAACGCGGGCAGCGAGAAGATGGCCGCGTCGTACTGCTCAACGAAGCGGCGCAGGAAGGTCCAGACCCGCCGCTGGGGGCGCGAGGCGTCGATATGGCAGCGCCAGATCCAGGCTCCATCGTGGGGCCGGGCCAGGATCAGGGCCGCGGGCTGCGGGTCGTGGATCAGGGCCAGATCGGCCGCCAGGTCGAGACGCCGAGCGTTGTCCCGGTTGGTCTCCAGGTAGGCCTCATACATGGCCTCGGTCACGACCTGCTCCTCCCCCTGGAGGGCGTTGTGGAAGGCCTTGGTCACGCGGAAGAACTCCGGGTTCCCCTCCAGCACCTCCCAGCGGGCCTGCACCCCGAGGTCGTTCAGCAGGGGGATGAGACGCATTAGGATCTCGGCCACGCCTCCCCCTACGCGGGTGGAGTTGATGTGGAGGAACGACCGGCCGTGTACCCGCTCGCTCAGGCGGTACAGGGAATCCACGGTGCCCGGCGGGGCCACGTCGCGGTAGGACTGCAAACTCATATGCGCCATCGGTCCGCTCCTCTGGAAGGGCTACGCGATCCCCTGGGCCAGCAGGGTGTCGCAGAGCCGAAGGAGTTCATTGCGGAACCGCTCCAGGCTGCCCGTGTGGGGATCCACGCGGTTGATGGCCGTGGCCAAGGCATCCAGGCCAAGCCCCTCGCGCAGCCACGCGGCGAAGTCCGTCTCGGGCCGGCCGAGTCGGCGCGGGGCCTCGATGGTGTGAAAGTAGATGGCGTTGACGGACACCGTCGCCAGTGCGGCCCGGAACTCTGCAAGGTTCCCGGCGAGGACCCCCGTCGGGACCTCAACGATCTGTGACTGCATGAAGTCGAAGGGCTCGCCGAAGATGACCCGCGGGACGATGCTGAGGCGGCTCAGGTGGTCGTCAAGGATGGTGAGGATCTCCTCGCGCAGCCCCTCCAGGGCGGGGAAGTCCAGCGGGCTCACCATGGCCAGCCGCTCCGCCAACCCCCGATCGCGGACCTGAATCGCCGCCCAGGTGGCGAAGTCGTTCGGGTAGGGTGCCCCCACGAAGCTGTGCCGCAGGAAATGACCGTGGGTGTGATAGTGGACCGAGTCGAGGGAGACCTCCGCCAGAATGGTGGCCAACTCCCGCTCGTCGTCCGCACGCAGCCCCAGGATCTGGATCAATTCGTTGCAGGTGACGAACTCAAATCGGGTCATCGGCGTCCTCCAGACCTCTCACCCGTGTCCGTGACGGATGGGTGACAGGGACAGGGAAGCGAAGACTCCGCCGGTTCTTGTCGGAGAGAAGGCGGGAGAAGGGTCGGCATCATCATGCTCCGCCTTCGAGCAGGGCGACAGGGAAACCGGCCAGGATGTCTCCCGCCGGGAGCCGCAGGCCACCTCCGTTCCGGAGCGCGGAGGCGGTTGCCCCGCTGAATGCGTCTCGGTAGATCGCCGGAGCGCCTTCGGGCAGTGGCAGCCACGTGTCGCCCCAGGTCGCGTGTTCCAAAGGGAGGTGTCCTCCACCCTCCGTCAGGTGGGCGCATAGCCGCGGCACCACCGTCAGCACGATCCGTCCCGCATGGGTCCGCGCGAAAGCGCAGACGTGATCCGCCCGCTCGCCCTGGGCGCGCAGGGGCAGGTAGGCCCCCTCCCGGAACAGCTCGGGTTGCCTGCGGCGCACCCCGAGGGCGCCGTGGATGGTGTAGAGCTTGATCCGGCCGTCTTCCCAGGTCGCCGAGAGTTCGCGGGCCAAGCGGGCGAGGTCGCCGGCCTCCATCCGTCGGGAGAGCACCTCCAACAGGGCGGCACGCCGGGCGAAGTCCACCGGCCGGCGGTTGTCCGGATCCACCAGGCTGAGATCCCAGAGCTCGGTCCCCTGGTAGAAGTCGGGGACGCCGGGCGCGGTGATCTTGATGAGAGTCTGGGCCAGGCCGTTGACCATGCCGAGCCTGGCGACCGGGCGCTGGAACGCGAGGAAGTCCGGCAAGAAGCGCGGGCTGACGTGCGGGTCCAGGACGCGGGCCACGAACGTCCGCAGGGCCTCGTCGTAGGATGCGTTCGGGTTGATCCAACTGGTGGTGAGCTTCGCTTCTTTGGCCGCCTTCAGCATGTAGTCCTGGATACGAAGGATGAAGGCGGATCGCGCCGCGTCGTCGAGGGGGTCGAGGGGCCATGCTCCCAGCAGGGTCTGGTAGAGGAGGTACTCGTCATTTCGGTCGGGCGCCGGCAGCCCGTCGACCGTGGCGCGGTGCCGTTGGTTCAGACGGTGCCAGCGAAAGACGGCCGCCCGCCACTCGCGCGGTATCTCGGACAGGACGGCGATCCGGGCCCGCACGTCCTCGCCGCGCTTGGTGTCGTGCGTCGAGGTGGCCGAGAGTCCGGCGGACCACTTCTCCTGGCGGAACTGGCATTGCCTGTGGAACTCCTCGAGCGAGAGACCGAACCGGTCCGGCTCGCCTCCCACCTCGTTCAGGCAGGTGAGGCGGTTGTACCGGTAGAAAGCCGTATCCTCGATCCCCTTGGCCGTGACCGGGGCCGTCACCTGCTGGAACTTCTGGACGAAGGCCCGCTGGTCGGCGCGGTAGGCCTCGTCGGCGTTGTCGGGGTAGCGGAGCAGGAGGGTGTCGCGGACGAAGTCGAAGACCGAGGCGTTGGTGGTGGGGTTCCGACGCTTGGCGAAGGCAACCGCCACCTCGACGCAGGCGCGGTCCTGCAGGGCGATGTCGGGCCCCTGGCCGTTGATGTAGGTCCGGTAGACTGGAAAACAGGCGATCACCTCGCGCAGAGCATCGGTCAGGCTGTTCAGGGTGAAGTCCCGTGTGTGCCGATTCCGCTCCGACAGCCGGTCGAGGGCATGCCCCAGGACGTTCAGCTCGCTGGCCATGGACACGCGCACGATGAGCTTCTTCGACTCGTAGACCAGGTCGGCGAAGGGGGTGCGCTCCCCCGTGAAGGCCACGTATGCGGTCGTCATGGGCTTCTCGTTCTCCCGCTCCACGAAGAGGCCGCCCACGAGGTTCAGGAACTCGTAGCCCGTCGTCCCGTGGATGGTCCAGCCGGTCGGGAGCCGCTCGCCCTTGCCCAGGATCTTCTCCGCGATCAGGTAGAGCGGGCGGCAGCCGGGGCGCGCGGTTTCGTCCCGGCACGCCTCCTCGAACTGCCGGACGGCCCGCGTCACCAGGGCTTCCCGCTCCGGCTGCGCCATGGACGACGTGCGCGACAAGCGCTCTCTGAGGCGCTCGGCGAGGCACTCCGTCTGCAGGCGCAGGAAGTAGCGGGGCGGGTCGAAGAGGCCATCCGGGTGGTCGAGGCGAAGGCCGGTCACCTTGCCCTCGCCGACGAGCCGGAGCACGAGCCGGTGCGCTTCCCGGAAGACGGCGGGATGCTCCATCCGGATGGCCGCCAGCTCGTTGATGTCGAAGAACCGACGGTAGTTGATCTCGTCGCCGGCGACCTGCCAGTGCGCCAGACGGTACGCCTGGTCGGCCAGCAGATCGTCCAAGAGATCGAAGCTGCGGGGGTTACCCCGTTCGCCATTGAAGATCCGCAGCGTCTCCTCGAGAGAGACCTGGATGGGGCCGCACTCCTCCGTGAGGCGTGCCAGGCGGCGGCGGATGACCTCCTTCTCGCGCATGCGCAGGGCGACCTTTTCCGGCACCGTCGCGGTGCGTTCGGGCAGATTCGTCAGCGCGGTGAGGATGCTCTGGTACTCCTGGAGGCGGGGATCGTCGTCGCCCAGGGTCTCGGTGAGGGCGTCCAAAGGGTGGCGCAGGATGCGGGTCGCCGAGCGGGGGGCGATGGGTAGGCGGGTGTCGTAGTACCAGAGGCTGAAGGCTCCGTTCGCGTACGCCAGCCGCAGCTCCTGACTCTCCAGGGCCCGTCCGTACTGGTCCCCCAGGATGGGCAGGAGGACCTTGTTGGCGAGTTGGCGCTTCACCGGGTCCCAGTCGATGTCGAAGAACTCCGCGAAGGGAGAGCTCGGCCCGTTCTCCAGGACGTCGTTCCACCAGGGGTTGCTGCCGGCGGCGATGCCCATGTGGTTGGGAATCACGTCGAGGATCTGGCCCATGCCCCGCCCCGTGAGGGCGGCGGTGAAGCGCTCGTAGGCTTCCACGGTCCCGACCTCGGAGTTCAGCCGGCTGTGGTCCACGACGTCGTACCCGTGCGGACTCCCCGGGCGGGCGGCGAGGTAGGGTGAGGCGTAGATGTCGCTGATTCCGAGGGTCTCGAGGTAGGGGAGGATCTGCCGGGCGTCCTCGAACGTGAACGTCCGGTTGAACTGGAGGCGGTAGGTGGCCCGGGGGATGCGCGGCATCACGCCCGGATCTTCCGCCAGCATTCTCGTCGGGTCAGGATCCATGGCGTTCCATCCCCGGCGTGGCCGCGTCGGCCGGTGGGCTGGGCGTCTCCCCACCGTGTGAAGGGAGCGGCAGGCGGACGATCACTTCGGTTCCGCGCCCGGGAATGGAGAGCATCTCGATCTCGCCTCGATGGGCGCGGACGATCTCCTCCGCGATGGGGAGGCCGAGCCCTGTGCCCAGCCCCTGGGTCTTGGTGGAGAAGAAGGGCTCGAAGACGTGATCGAGCTGTTCCTCGCTCAACCCCCTGCCCGCGTCCAGGACATGGATGGCCAGGTACTTCGCCGCGACCTTCCCCCGGGTGATGCCGACCCGACCCTCGCCGGGCAAGATCGGATCCGATCCGATGGTCACCCGAACGGTCTCTCCGGGGGGTGAGGCATCCAGCGCATTCAGGAGGAGGTTGATGAAGAGTTGCTGCAACTGATCGGGATCGCCCAAGACCAACGGGAGATCCGGGGAAACGTTCAGCGCGATGCCGACGCCCCGACGTCGGCCCCGTTCCGCCAGCAGGTCCGCCACGCGCCCGAGGATGGGCCCGAGGCGTTCGCTGTGCAGATCCGGGCGCCGCGGCCGGGTGTAATCCAGGAGGGCCCGGATGATCCGGCTGATCCGTTCGGTCTGCCTGAGGATCACCTCGAGGTGCCGGTACCCGGTGTGACCCGGGGAGATGACGCCGGCCAGCACCTCGGTTCGACCGGAAATAACGTTGAGCGGCGTCCCGATCTCGTGGGCCACCTGCGCGGCGAGCATGCCGACCGCCGCCAGCTTCTGAGCCTGCTGAACTTCTCCCTCCAGGCGCAGGCGCTCCTCGGCCTGCTGCAGCAGCTCAGCGTGGGCCGCTTGGAGGTTCGTCGCCATCCGGTTGAACTCTTCGGCCAACTGGCCGATCTCGTCGCGACGGGCGAGCTCGATTCGCTGGTTCAGGTCGCCCCGGCCGACAGCCTGCGCTCCGGCCATGAGCGCCCGGATGGGCCGGGCGATGCTCCAGCGCGTCAGGATCACGACCGAGAGCACGAACAGGACCAGGACCACCAGACGGGAGAGAATGCTCTCTCGGACCGCCCGGCGGAATTCGCGCTCCATTTGTCGCAGGGTCTGCTGGACCTCGATGGCGGCGGTGCGTCCCCCAGGCCAGCGAAAGGGTTGAACATAGCGCAGAATCTGCCCGGACTCGGTTTCGACCAACAGGGAAACCGGCTCCCGCCGTGCCACGCTCTTCCGCGTGGTCTCGTCCAGCCGCGGGGACTCGTGGCCCTCGGCCACGGTCTCTGCGATTACTTGTCCTTCCGGATTGAAGATGGCGACTGCCACCAGGCCGGGTCTGGCCAGGATGTCCTCGAGGAGCTCCCGCAGTTCGTCGGTGGTACGGCCCCGGCGGACATTCTGGCGCACCGCCAGCGCGAGTGTTTCGGCGAAGATCCGCTCATCTTCCTGGATCTGGGCCACGAGCCGTTCTCGCTCGCCCACCAGGCGCGTGTAGTCGTACACGCCAGTGATGACCATGAGGGCCAGCACCAGCAGGATGATCAGGCGCGTGGTCAGGTTGCGCCGCAGCCGGTCTCCGGCCGCTCGGATCCAGCGGGCATGCATCGGCGTCTCTCAGACCTGGGAGCCCGCGTTCAACTGCAGGGCCTTGGCGATGGCCGCCTTCAGCTCCTCCATCCGGAACGGCTTGAAGAGGAACTCCACTGCCCCCTTCTCGACCGCCTCCATGTAGGAGGGCACGTCGCCGAAGGCGGTCATCATGATGAACTGAGAGCGTGGGCAGACCCGCCGCAGGCCGGGCAGCAGATCCAGCCCGCTGGGTCCGGGCATGTTCTTGTCGATCAGGATGAGGTCAAACTCCCGGGTGCGCAGGGCCAGGACCGCCTGGGCCCCGTCGTTCGCCTCGGCGGTCTCGTATCCCTCCTTCTGCAGAACGTCCACGAGCAGCGCCCGCATTTCCCCATCGTCGTCCACCACCAGGATCTTTGCGTGAGTCGTCACGACGCTTTCCTCCTCGTCCGATCGGCGTGGGACTCGAACGGGACGATAGCCGTTCAAGCCGCGACCGAAGCCTGATCCATGCGGAGATACGCCACGGCCCCCCGGCCGGCCGCCTCGATCCTCGCCCAACCGCCCTGGGGCATCACGAGGTCTGCAAGACTCCGTGCCCCGCCTCCCCCGAACCGTTCTTCGGCGCTGTCCACCAGGCGTCGCCATCTGCCGGAGGGGAGCCAGAGAGAGGCCGCGCCGGGCTCGGCGGCAAAGCGCAGGAGAACGACGGCGTCCCCTCCGGCCGGATCCCGCCGCAACAGGGCCACGGTCCCGTCCTCGAGGGATCGCGCCGTGAGGTGCTCCTTCCCCCCCGTCCGCAGGGCCGCATACCGGGCACGGAGAACGAGCAGCGTTCGGTAGTACTCCCGTAACCACCGGTGGGGCTCCCGACCTTGCAGCCCCCAGGTCAACTTCGAACGGGCGAAGGTGGCGGGATCCTGCGGGTCGGGGACCGCTCCCTGCCATCCGAAGGCCGCAGACTCCTCGCGACGCCCCTGGCTCACGGCCGCCTGCAGGGCGGCATCGCCGAAGTCGGTGAAGAAGAGGAACGGGGCGGGGTCGCCGTACTCTTCGCCCATGAAGAGCAGTGGAACGAACGGGGAGAAGAGCACGGCGGTCGCCGCCAGCTTCAGGCCCTCGAAGTCCGTGAGGGCACCGAGCCGCTCTCCCCAGGCGCGATTGCCCACCTGGTCATGGTTCTGGGCGCAGACGACGAAGCGCCCTCCGGGGACATCCTTGGTCGGCGTCCCATGGGGACGGCAGCGGTAAGGGGAGAAGGCGCCATCGTACACGAAACCCTCGCTGTAGGCCTTGGCCAACTGGTCGTGCGCGCCGAAGTCCACGTAATAGCCGTTCTGCTCACGCGTGAGGAGCGCGTGGAGGCAATGGTGGAAGTCGTCGCTCCACTGTCCCGTGAGGCCGTATCCGTCCCGCTCGATCGAGTCGATTACCCGGCGGTCGTTGAGATCGCTTTCGGCCACCACCGAGACGAGGCGGCCCAGTTCCCAGGCAGCCGCCTGCACGGCCTCGTTCAGCTCCCGGAGGATGTGGATCGGGCTCGCATCGAAGATGCCGTGGATCGCATCCAGGCGGAGGCCATCGACGTGATAGTCTCGGACCCAGTTCAGGGCGTTGGCGATAAAGAAATCCCTGACACCCCGAGCGCCTTCCCCATCGTAGTTGATGGCCGGCCCCCACGGCGTCGTGTAGCGATCGGTGAAATAGGGGCCGAACTCGGCCAGGTAATTCCCCTCGGGGCCGAGGTGGTTGTAGACCACGTCGAGGATCACCGCCAGGCCCTGCGCGTGGCATGCATCCACGAGGCGCTGGAGCCCGGCCGGACCACCGTAGCTTGCCTGCGGGGCGAAGAGGCCGACGCCGTCGTAGCCCCAGTTGCGAGAACCGGGGAAGCTCGCCACCGGCATGAGCTCGATGGTCGTGACCCCGAGCTCCCGCAGCGCCGCGAGACGAGGGATGATGGCGTGGAAGGTTCCCTCGGGAGTGAAGGTCCCCACGTGGAGCTCGTAAATCACCATGTCCCGCAACGGCAGGCTGCGCCACTCGGCGTCGGTCCACGGGAAAGTCGCGGTGTCCACCACCTCAGATGGCCCGTGCACGCCTTGAGGGAGGGAGCGCGAGGCCGGGTCCGGGCGCCGCCGGTCACCGTCGAGGCAAAGGAAGTAGCACAACCCCGCCTCCCCGAACGCCTGGCCGATGAAGTAGCCGTCCGCCGTCCGGTGCAGCGGGACCGCCGCCGGCCGGGGCGCGACGATTTCGACCAGGATCTCCCGGCAGCGCGGGGCCCAGACGCGAAACTGGACGTGACCCGGCGTTGGACAGGTGGCGCCAAGATCCACCATCCGTCCGCCTCGTGTCGTCTCTGCAAGCGTCAACCTAGGTTCTCCCACCTGTCCCACTTCCCCTGGCCGCGCCCTGCCGGCGAACCGCCCGGGTCAACCGACCGGTGCCGGCTCGCCGGGAGCCGGCTCACTTGAGGGGTCGGATGCGGTGAAGCTCCTCCTCAAACACCTGCCGCGCCGCGCGCTCCTGTGCGGCACGTGCCTCTGCCGCTGCGATCCGGCGGCCCGCCTCCGCCAGCCGATTGGCACACGCATCCTGCTCCCGCTGGAGCTGACCGGTCAGTTCCGCTGCCTGTTGGCCCCACTGGAGGTAGCCGACGCCGAGTCCCGCGACGAAGACCAGAACGATGATCAGGCCCAGGAGAACGGCACGAAGGATCATCTCTCACCACCCTTTTCCGTGCCGAGCAAGAACGCACAGTCTGCGCGATCTCTCGGCGTGAAGCGAGATCCTCGCGCCGAAGCGGCGGCGGCCTCCCGCCGCTCCTGGCACTGGACGCACAGCGTGGCAGTGGGGATGGCCTGTAAACGCCGCCGCGGAATTCGGCATCCGCAGTCCTCGCAGATCCCGTAGCCCCCCTCGCGGAGGCGCTCCTCTGCCTCCGTGAGCGCTCGGGTCCGGTCTGCCAGGCGGCGCCACATCACCTCGCTGTGCTGTTCCACGACCTCGGCCATGGCGGAGTCGAGGAGGTTGACGCGGCGCCGTTCGGGCAGGTCGGCCGGACCTCCCCGACGCTGGTGGAACCGACGCAGTGTGAAGAATCGCTGACGCACTTCCCGCACCTCCCGCGCCAGCGGCTCGGGTGGGGGGTGATTACCGGATCGCATGGCGTCCTCCGCATCCAGAGCCGGGTCGCAACTCGCCGGTCGGGTTCATGATCGGATCTCTCGGGCGGATGGAGAGGGGACGAACTGGTCTCCGCGGGAGAGCGCTCTGCGCACTGTCTGCAGCAGCTCCTCCATCCGGAACGGCTTGAAGAGAAATTCGAAGGCGCCTTTCTCCATGGCCGTTAGGTGGGTCTGGGCGTCGCCGAACGCCGTGATCAGGATTACACAAGTCCGCGGGCAGATCGTCCGGACACCCGGCAGCAGATCCAGGCCGCT
>JBGPQZ010000068.1:0-12551 GCA_041489335.1 Methylomirabilia bacterium | reverse complement strand
CGGCATCCGCGATCAGCCGGACGAGGTGTTGCACGAGATCTGCCTGGTTGCCGGCCAAAAGGCCCTGCACGCCATGTTCGATCAGGTCGCTCACGCCGCAGCCGCTCATGGCCACGACCGGCAGCACCCCGAAGAGGGTGGGATGGGCGGTGGCCGGCGTGATCTCCTCCTTGATCAGGAGCTTCACGATGTCCGCCACCGTCTGGTACCAGCGCGGCCCGATCCGGTTCTGGAAGCGAGCGATCAGCTTGCGGTCCAGAAACTCGTAGGTCAGGGCCAGCACGATCAGGAACAGGCCACCCGGAAAGAACAGGAGGTTCACGAGCGCGCGCATCGTCTCACCGCCGAGCAAGCGTGTTGGCGTGCCGCCGCAGCTCGTCCCAGGTCAGCACCTGGCGCCCGCGGCGGGGTCGGTTGATCACGACCATGCGATCGTTACACGAGAAGCACGGATCGATGCTGGCCAGGAGCGGCGGCACGTCGGCCAACTGCGCGCCGACCGCCTTCTTCAGCACGTAGATCCAGTTGCAGATGCTGGGCGTGCGGATCTTCACCCGCTCCGGCGTGTCGGTGCCGTTGCTCTTGATGTAGTAGAACAGCTCCCCGCGGGGCGCCTCGAACCGGCTGATGGCCTCTCCCGGCGGGATGCGCCGCGGGAACTTCACCGAGAGCTCCCCCTCCGGCATGTGGTCCAGGATCGTCCGGATGACGGCGCTGCTCTCGAAGATCTCCTCCACGCGCACCTTGAAGCGCGCGGCCAGGTCGCCGGCCTGATCCACCACGATCTTCACCGGGAACTGCTTGTAGCCGCCGTACGGGGCGTTCACCCGCACGTCCCGCGCGACCCCGGCGGCGCGGGCGGTGGGCCCGAGGATCCCCAGCGTCTCCGCCTCCGCCGTGCTCGTCACACCGATCCCCTGGGCGTGGACCAGGAAGGAGCTGTCGGTGGTGACCACGTTGAGGTAATGGCGGGCCCGCTCCTCGGTCTTGTCCAGGCCCCGCCGGATGGCATCCGCCTGGGCCGGGCTGATGTCGAACTTCACGCCCCCCAGCACGTTGGCCGAGTAGTTGACCCGGTTCCCGCTGATGCTCTCCAGCAGGTGCCGAACCCGAACAGGCGGGCCGGGGTCTCCCAGAGGATCTGCGCCCGCGGCTCCTCCTGCGGAATCCACTGGCGCAGCCACGTGAGCGTGGGGCCATACGCCATCCCGTCTTCGTGCTGCGTCCACGGCCAATCGCTCCCCCACAAGAGGCGCTCGGGCCCGAGCGCCCTGAGAAGGGCGCGCGCGTAAGTCCCCGCATCCCCGCCCCCCAGCCGGTACGGCGCGGAGAGCTTCACCCAGACGCGGCCCGTCTCTCCTGCCCGGAGCAGCGCCCGGAAGCCCGGACACTCGATCCCGCGACTGGGATCCGGGCGCCCGAAGTGGTCCACCACGACCTTCACCCCGCTCGTGAGGAGCGGCGTGAGCAGCGCGGGGAGCGCCACCCCGTCGGCGTGCAACTCGACCTGCCAGTCGCGGTCGGCCACCCCCCGGAGCAGCGCGTGCCAGCCCGCACCCGTGAGGTCCGGGAGGTTCGGGAGACCCACCAGGTTGAGGCGGATCCCCACGATCCCCGCCCAGCCGAGGAGCTTCAGCGTCTGGGGGCCCGCCGCCGGACTCAGCACCGCGATGCCCCGCACACACTTGCCCGCGCGCCGGAGACACTGGAGCAGGAACCGGTTGTCGGTCCCGAGGAAGCTGGGCTGGACCAGCACCCCGTGGGTGACCCCGTGCGCCGCGAGCAGGGCGAGGTAGGTCCGAAGCTCCGCGTCCTGCGCCGGCGCGTAGCGCCGGTCCGGGGCCAGCGGGAGATCCCGGCGGAACACGTGCGCGTGGGTGTCAACGACCTGCGGATTCTGCACGGGCTTCCTCGAGCACTGTCAGGGAAAAGGGGTAGGGGTGTGGCCCTCGACCGCGCGACGCGTCACGCCATGCTCGATGGCCATCCGCTCTACTTTCACTGCCACGTGGAATGTCACTAGCTGCTGCGCTCCGCGAGGAGCGCCTCGACGTCGGCGGGGGTCCCGCGCCAGGGGCCGGGCTTCTCCTGCTTGAGCGTGGTGACGACCCCCGCCCACCGGCACGCCTCTTCCGGCGAGCTGGTGAGCCGCTTGCCCACATAGGTGGCAAAGCACGTGTCGCCGCGCCCAGTCCGCCCGGTGAGGTTCTTCGGGGTAAAGGGCGCCTGGTAGAGCTTGCCTTCCGCGTACACCGTCACACCCGAGGACTGCGTGAGCACGATCTCCCTCGGACCGTAGGAGGCGAGCTTCTTCGCCGCCGTCGGCAGGTCCGCCTCCCCGGTGAGCAGCTCGGCCTCGGCCTTGTCCACCTTGAGGTAGGTGATCTGGGCGAGCCCTTCCCGCATGTCGGCCCAGGGTTTGAAGACGAGCTGGCCCCCCTCACGCACGCGCACGAACCCCTGCACGTCCATGCCGACCGGGCCCTTCGCCGCCATCAGTTGGAGCATCGGCAAATCCACCTCGCCGGCGATGATCGGCACGAGCAGGTACACTTGTGCCTTCACATCGGGGATGTCCTGTGGCTGGAACGGCCCCGCAAAGCCCAGGGGCTTGCAGATGCGCCGCTCCATGTCGGCCGAGTCGTAGATATTCTCGATCCCCGAACTCTCGGCCGCAGGCCGCGCGTAGACCACGATGCCCTCCTGCTTGAGCTCCTCCAGACGCGGGAAGTCGTCCGGGTGCAGTCGCGTCACGATGCCGACCCGCACCCCCAGACGCCGCAACGGCACGCTCGCGTAGAAGACGGCCCCCCCGGACGCGCGCTGGCCCACGCCGTCCACCACCAGCAGGTCATTGGCGAAATGGCCGATCATCAGGATGTCGAGATCCGTCTGGCTGGTCATGTGAACTCCCCGGCAAGCGGCGGGCGGGCGCGCCTGCTTCAGCGGTCTTCGGGATCGGTGGGCCCGGCGGCGCAAGTATCCGGATCGCCGCAACACCGCCTGCGAAAATGCCTCCTGCGCCACAGAGGACGCGCAGATAATACAGATACCCCTCGGGCGTTTCAAGCCGGCAATCCCGAAACCCCCGCGAAGGCGCACAGGTGAGACCCCCCCGGTCGAATTCGAAATCCGCAATCTGCAATCTTCCATCTGCGATCCCACCCCTTCTCCTCCAATTCCGCATTCGCGCATTCCGCATTCCGAATTCGGGACCCTCACCTCACCCCTCACGCCTCACGCCTCACGTCCTCTCCCTCGTCCCCAAGTAGGTCTTGACAGCCCACACCGCAATGATAGGCTTTCGCGCGGCCAACCATTACGCTTTAGTCCTGGGGAAGTTCATCTACCGGGAGTTGACCTGGAAGCAGATCTTCGAGGACTGCAGGGAGACCGCCAAGTTCTGCAGCAGCGTCTACGTGATCATCGGGGCTGCGCTCGTTTTCTCCCTGGTCCTGACCCGGGAGCACGTCGGCGACATGCTGATCGATGTCGTGAAATCCTATTCGCTGAGCCCCACGGCGCTGGTCTTCGCCCTGATGCTCCTGGTGCTGATCCTGGGCTGCTTCGTCGAGGTGACCGCCATGTTCTTCCTGGTGCTCCCGGTGGTCATCCCGCTCATCGAGGCGCTGGGGATCGACAAGGTCTACTTCGGCATCCTCTTCACCGTCACCGCCGTGCTCGGCATCCTCACGCCGCCCTTCGGCCTGGGCCTCTTCATGATCACCGGGATGACCGGGATCGCCTTCAACCGTGTCGTGCGGGCGACGCTGCCCTTCCTTGTCCCGCTCATCCTGACGATCATCGTGCTGATCCTGTTCCCGCCGATCATCACCTGGCTGCCGAACAAGCTCATGGGGTGAGCGTGGGAGGACGCAGGATCCGTCGTGGGCGCAGCAGCCGCTGATCTCGGCCTTGGCCGCAACGGCCGACCACAAGGGAGAGACACGATGGCGAATAGCGGGGAGCGGCCGTTCGAGTTTCGGGTGCCGGGGACGATCCACGTCGGGATCGGGTCGCACGAGCGGGTGGCCGCCGAGGCGGCCAGGATCGGCGGCGGCAAGGTGCTGGTCGTCACGGACGGGAACGTGCGGGCCACCCCGCTGGCCGGCGCGGTGATCGAGCAGTTGACGGGGGCCGGTCTCTTGCGGGGCGTCTTCAGCGACATCCCCGGGGAGCCCACGACCACCGAGGTGGAGCGGGGCCTGGCCGCGCTCCGGGCGGCCGGCGCGGACACCGTCGTCGCCGTCGGCGGCGGGAGTGTGATCGACACCGCCAAGGCGGTCGCCGTCATGGCCACGAACGGGGGCTCGATCGTGGACTACAAGGGGCCCAACAAGCTGCAGCGCCCCAAGCTCCCCCTGGTGGCCGTGAACACGACGGCGGGGACCGGGAGCGAAGTGACCCGCTTCGCCATCATTACCGACCCGGTGACCAGCGTGAAGATGCTCCTCGCCGATCCCCGCCTCATCCCCGACGTCGCCATCGACGACCCGCTCCTCACCGTGACCTGCCCGCCGCTGATCACCGCCTCCACCGGCCTCGACGCCCTCACCCACGCCATCGAGTCCTACATCTCGCTGCGGGCCACTCCGCTCTCGGACGTCCTGGCGCTCTCCGCCATCCGGCGGATCGGGCAGTCCCTCCGGGCGGCGTTCCGGAACGGCGAGGACTTGCGGGCGCGGACGGCGATGCACATCGCGTCCCTCGAGGCGGGGATGTCCTTCTCCAACGCCTCGGTCGCCCTGGTGCACGGCATGGCGCGGCCCATCGGGGCCTACTTCCACAAGGCCCACGGGATCTCGAACGCCGTCCTGCTGCCGCACGTCATGGCCTGGAGCATCCCCGGAGCGCCGGCCCGCTTCGCCCAGATCGCGAACGCCCTGGGCGTCGAGGCCGCGGGCCCGAGCGAGATCGTGGCCTCCCAGCGCGCCGTCTCCGAGGTGCGGGCCCTCTGCCGGGATCTCGAGATCCCCGGCCTCAGCGGCCTCGGCATCGAGCCGGACACGCTGATGGCCCTCGCCCCGACGATGGCCCAGGACGCGCTGGATTCCGGGAGTCCCGGCAACAATCCTCGCGTCCCCACGGTGGAAGAGATCGTCGCGCTCTACCGCCAGGCGCTCTGAGCCTGCTCCACGCCCCCGACCCCGTGATGCGCTTCCGGCAATTCTTCGAATACACCTTCTTCGACGTGCCCGAGTCGCTCGCCCACGCCCCGGTCGCGCTCCTCACGGCTCATCCGTCCTATTCGCATTCCGCACTCCGCCTTCGTCTCCCCTGCACCCCAGCCCTTCTCCCCAATTCCGCATTCGGCATTCGCCACTCCGCATTGCTTCTCCCCCCGTCCCGCCATCCCTCCAATCTGCAATTCGCAATCATCTTCTCCCCCCGGCGCGCGCTGCTCGCAAAACACCTTGACACCCCCCGGCGCGCGCTAGCGTCATTTTCTTAACTACCGTATTGGGGGTATTGTATTGGGGGACGTTCCAGTCTTTGTCGTCTTGCGTTTCTGCTGCGCATGGCCGTGGAAACCCAAGGATACAGAGGGTGGCGGGCGTGCTGTCCCTTGACTTTCGCCTTCCATCGGCGCTGGGGTCGGGTCGACTTTTCTCGCTCCCTCAGGCGTCGTTCCGAGGAAGCGGTTATCTCGTCTACCCAACCTTCGTAGCCGTTCCCTGTGAAACCGCGGCGTCTCGGCGGGGCCCCTAATGGTGGCCCGGCTGGAGGAGCAGGGGCTCGTGAACCGGCACCGCCAGCCGAGCGGCGATCTGCGCCCGTTGGCCAGGAAACCCGGCGCGCTGGCACGGTTCCTGGAGTCCCGCGAATGACCTTCGCCTACATGGATAGCTCCTGCCTGGTGGCGATCGCGTTCGACGAGCCAGGCGCCCGGAAGCTCGCTGGCCGTCTGCGCCGCTTCGAGCGGCTGTTCTCGTCCAACCTTTTGGAGGCGGAGCTCCGATCCGCGCTCTCCCGCGAGGGCGTGGACGGGCACGCCGAGGATCTGCTCTCCTGGCTCACCTGGGTCTATCCCAATCGCCCCCTCACCCCCGAGTATGCCCGCATCACCGCTGCCGGCTATCGCAAGGGCGCCGACCTCTGGCATCTCGCGACTGCCCTCTTCCTGGCCCCGGACCCGAAGGACCTGTCCTTCCTCACACTGGACGCCCGCCAGGCCGAAATCGCTCGCAAGCTCGGCTTTCTTTTCTGATGGCCCCGCAGTAGGGGCCGTTGCCACTTTCGTCACCTTGCGCTCCCGCGGCCCAGAACAGCGAGAACTCAAGGAGGCATAGGAGGCAGCGGCCCGGCTTCCCCTTGACTTCCGCCCCGCATCGGAGCTACCGTCTTCTCGGCTTCCCCGGCGCGGCTGCGGGTCGCGGGGAGGAAGTAGACACGTCGGCTGAAAGCAAGTCCACCCGATGAGGATCCCGGTGAACGAAGTCCTGAGAATCGGGCTTATCAGTGACATCCACTTGGGGCCGGATCGCGAGACCAGGCGAGGCGCGGACGCCGAGCGGCTCATTGGACAGTTTCTCGAGGACATGCGGCTGTTCGCCCCGGCGTTCATCGTCGATCTTGGGGACCGCATCATGGAGGTCGACGAGCCCACCGACAGGCGCCACTCGGTCCTGGTCCGTGATCTTCTCCGGCGCGCGGAGGCACCGGTTTTTCACCTTCTCGGCAATCATGATGTGGCCCACTTGCCGAAGAGGGAGGTGAGCGGGCTTTTGGACCTGCCGGCCTCCTACAGATCCGCCCAGCTCAACGGATATCAGTGTGTCTTCCTCGACTCCACGGACCCAGTGGTCGGGGAGTATGGAGGACATATCTCGGAGGCCCAGATCGCGTGGATCGAGGCCGAATTGACGAGAGCCGAACGACCCGCCGTCGTCTTCTGCCATCACCCCCTCGACGATCAACCGATCGAGAGCAATCCGCTTTTCCAGGAACACCCCGAATGGGGCGCGGTCGACAATCGCGCGACCGTGCGCGAGGTTCTGGCTCGAAGCCGAAAGGTTGTTGCCGTCGTGACAGGGCATGCCCACTGGAACCGCGCGACATGCGTGGGCGGCGTCCCCTTCCTCACGATTCAGTGCCTGGTGGAGACCTGGAGCACCGGAGGGGAACCAGCCGGGGCGTACGGGAAGCTGTGGATAGAACCGAAAGGCCGCCTGCGACTCGAGGTCATGGGGCGTGATCGGCTGGACATCGTGCTGCAAGGGTTCAGCTTGGAAGCACTTCAAACCTGAGGGTGTGTCACGCGTCGTGGATCACACCGACGGTACGGCAAGAGAGGAGGGGTCGAGTATGAAGCGGCTAAGCCCGTTCGTGTTGTGCAGCTTTCTGGTGCTTGGTCTCTCTCCGCAGTGGGCGTCTGCCCAGTCCGAGATGACGCTACGATTCTTCTATCCGGTCGGGGTGGCCGGTCCTCTCGCTCGCGTCATTGGTGAGATGGCCGACGAGTACAATCGAATCACCCGAGGGGTCCGCGTCGAGGCGATCTACTCGGGCGGCTATGCCGACACGATCGCGCGGGCGCTGACGGCCGCGAAGGCCAAGAATCCCCCCGAAGTGGCCGTTCTGACGGCGGCTGACGTCTGGGCCGCCTACGACGCCGACATCATCGAGCCGCTGGACGGCTTCGTCCAGGGGGCCGGCGGCGGCGAGTTTCTGAAGAAGTTCTACCCCGCGTTCCTGCGGGACGGCGAGATCAAGGGACGCACGTATGCCATTCCGTTCCAGAAGAGCACGCCGATCTTCTACTACAACAAGGCGGCGCTCCGCGAGGTGGGTCTTGATCCCGAGCGGCCGCCGCAGAACTGGACGGAGCTCTTGGACATGGCGAAGAGGCTGACCCTTGTCCGCGGTGGGGAGGTCGTCCGGTGGGGGTTGCAGATTCCCATCGACCAGTGGCTCTTCTCGGCGTACGTCATGCAGAACGGCGGCCGGATCAACAATGAGGAAGGCACCCAGACGCTCCTCAACAGCCCTGAAGCCGTGGCCGCGCTCCAGTTCATGGTCGACATGGCCCTGAAGCACAAGGTCATGCCTCCCCGGCGATTCTTCGGCGACGCGTCGGCCGACTTCGTCGCGGGGAAGACCGCAATGATGTACAACTCGACCGGCGGGCTCCCGTTCGTGCGGGGTGGCGCGACGTTCGACTGGGATGTGGCCTTCTTGCCGATGGGAAAGCACCGCATCGTTCCCACCGGTGGCGGCCAGTTTGTGATCTTCAAAGGGGTTCCTCAGGCCAGGCAACAGGCCGCCTGGAACTTCATTACGTGGATGACGAGCCCCGAGAATGCCGGCAAGTGGAGCGTCCGGTCCGGCTATGTGGCGGTCCGGCCCGACGCGCTGCAGACGACCGAGCTCAAGCAACTGACCGCCGAGTTCCCCCAGAGTCTGCTCGCGCTGAAACAGCTGCCCTACGCGCACCGCGAGCCCCCCTATACCCATGAAGGGCGACGCATTTCCAGGATCATCACGGATGCCGTCGAGGCGGCGCTCGCAGGGAAGGCCACCCCCAGGGAAGCGCTGGAGGCGGCGCAGCGAGAGGCGGACGCGATCCTGGCCTCCTTCAGGAAGTAGTGAGCAGCGAGATCTCATGGCTGGGTGCCCGCCAAGGCCGGACGGTGCCGGGCACCCAGCCCCCGAAACCCACCCCCCAGGTTGAGGCCATCCGGCCGGTCTTGTGACAGGCACTGAGCGATCATCCCGCAGAGTCCGGAGAGGGTCGGATGGAGACCGGGTCCAGATCGGGGCGCTCCAAGCGCCAATTCCGGGAGAGCCTTGCCGCGTTGCTGCTGATCTTCCCCTCGCTGATCTTCCTCGTCGTCTTCACGTACTACCCGATCGTGCGATCGCTCTGGCTGAGCCTCTTCCGAATCGCCCCGGTGTCTGACCGGGGCATCTTCGTGGGGGCGGGCAATTACGCGGCGCTGTTCTCGAATGGCCTGTTCTCCGCCGTCCTCTGGACCAGCCTGTGGTACACGCTCGGCAGCGTCGTCGTGACAACAGTCCTGGGCCTGGTTTTCGCTCTCCTGCTGAACCGGCGTCTGAGGCTGATCGGCCTATTCCGGGTCGGGTTGTTCTATCCCACTGTCGTCCCGATGGCGGCCGCCTCAATGGTCTGGATCTTCCTGTTCAATCCGGCGTATGGAGCCGTCAATCAGTTGCTGCGCCTGCTCGGGCTGCCGGCGGGCATCGACTGGCTCAACGCCAGTCCGTACGCCTTGATCGCGATCGTCGTGGTCGGGATCTGGAAGTACGCGGGATACTACATGGTCATCTTCCTGGCGGGACTCCAGACCATCGACGAGGAGCTGCGTGAAGCGGCACGGATCGAGGGCGCAAGCGCGTGGCAGGAGTTCTGGAGGATCACGTTTCCGCTGCTCGCGCCGACCACGTTTTTCGTGGTGATCATCGCGATCATCAACTCGTTTCAGGCCGTAGACCAGGTGTACGTCATGACCCGCGGAGGGCCTCACAATAGCACCAATGTGCTGATGTATTACATCTACCAGTTGGGATTTGTATACTGGGATACCGGCAACGCCGCCGCGGCCTCCACGGTGTTGTTTGCGCTGCTTCTGGTCGGGACCTACGTGTACTTTCGCTATCTCGGAGGCCGCGTTCACTACGCGAGGTGACTGATGCGGCGTCGACGGAAGTTGGCCAATGCGTGTACCTACCTGCTCCTCGCCGGGGCCTCGCTGGTATGGGTCTTTCCGCTCATCTGGCTCGTTTCCACGGCATTCAAATCCCAAGCGGAGGTGTTCGCGAGACCCCTTGGTCTGGTGCCTTCCCGGTTTCGCTGGGAAAACTTCGCCCGCGCCTGGAGCTATGCTCCCTTCGCCGCCTACTACGTGAACACGATTGGCATCGTCTTCGGGCTCCTTGCCGTCCAACTTGCGACCATCACGGCGGCCGCGTATGCGTTCGCCCGACTGCGGTTCCCGGGCCGGGACTTCCTGTTCTTGCTCTTCTTGGCCCAGCTCATGATCACACCTCAAAGCACCATCCTTCCGAACTACATCACGGTCAGCAGCATGCGACTCCTGGACACGTGGCTTGGCGTGATGATGCCCTACTTTGCGTCGGCATTCGGGACGTTCCTGATGCGTCAGGCCTTTCTGACCATACCGGCAGAGCTCGAGGACGCGGCGAGTATCGATGGGTGCAACATTCTCCAGTACCTCTGGCATGTCGCTCTTCCAATCGTGCGCCCGATGCTCCTGGCCTTTTCCATCATCAGCGTGACATTTCACTGGAACGAGTTCTTCTGGCCCCTCATCGTGACAGAGACGACAAGGGCCCGGCCACTCACGGTGGGCCTGACGATCTTTGCCCAACAGTCGGAGGGCGGAGCCGAATGGAACCTGCTGATGGCGGCGACGATGATGGTCGTCCTCCCCCTGCTGCTTGGATTCGTCGTCTTCCAAAAGCAGTTTGTGGGAAGTTTCATGCGGTCAGGGCTGAAGGGATGAGGCGGAGGGTGAGGTTTGCCGCCGCGTTTGGGCTCGACGGTAATCGGGTAGACCTGTTGGAGTTGGGGTGCGAACCAAGGGTGACTCCCTCCTCCCCTTGCCACGCGGTGCTAGCTCCGCTAGACTCGCTTCGTCGGTATGGTGAATCTCCCCGCGCTCGAACTCTTCCGCTCCAGGTCGTGCCCGTCACCCCCTTCGACGCGGCGGAATCTGGATCCGGATACGCCACTGCGACAGGGAGGCTCTGATATGCGCTCGAAGAGTCTGTGGTGGTCGTTCGGCATCCTCGTCGCCAGCGGAGCTCTCCTCCTGTCCGGCATCCCGCTGGGGGGACCGTCGCCCGCGCACGCGGACGAGGTTCCCTACGTCCAGACGCCCACCAACGTCGTCGAGGCCATGCTGGCGATCGCCGAGGTGGGGCCGCAGGACTACGTGGTGGACCTCGGCTCGGGCGACGGCCGCATCGTCATCGCGGCGGCCAGGCAATACCGGGCGCGCGGGTTGGGGATCGATCTGGACCAGTGGCTGATCGTGGAGAGCCGGGCGAACGCGGCGCGCGAAGGGGTGACGGACAAGGTGCAGTTCCTCCACCAGGACATCTTCGCCGCGGACTTCCGCGACGCCACGGTGGTGACGATGTACCTGCTGCCGGAAGTCAACCTCGAGCTGCGGCCGCGGCTCCTGTTCGGGTTGCGGCCCGGCACGCGCCTCGTGTCGCACGACTGGGACATGGGGGATTGGGAGCCCGATCGCCGCCTCGTGATCGAGACCAGCGGAAAGACCGTCTCCCCCATGAAGGAGAGCACGGTTTATCTCTGGATCGTGCCGGCGCGCGTCGCGGGCTACTGGCGCGGCACCCTCGCCGGCCCCCAGGGCGAGGAGCCGGTGGTGCTCGAGTTCGCGCAACGCTTCCAGAACGCCACGGCGAGCGTGTGGCTCCGGCGCTGGACCCTGGCGGGGAGCGGCCGCCTCCGCGGCGACAGCCTCAGCCTCAGCCTCGACCGATCGGCCTGGATGCCCGACTCGACCCCGCTCTCCTTCCGCCTGCGCGTCGCGGGCGGCCACCTCGAGGGGGAAGCGGCCGACGGCGACCGGCGCTACGTCCTGCGCGCGGAGCGACTCCTCGAATAGGACCGCGGCCGGCTGCTCCCTTGCCTTCTTCATTCCGCATTCGCGCATTCCGCATTCGTCAGAGGGGACGCAGGGTACCTACGATGCCTGTCGGCCTCGGCGCGCGGCCGCCCGTTCCATTCGAGACGCTGGGGGCATCCGACCCGGCCGTTGCCGGGGCGGCTGGAATCGAGGGGCGGGCGGACGCTATCCGCGAGAGGCGCGCCGCCGATCGAGGACCTCGGCGAGGATGGGGAGCAGGAGGAGGCCGCCGGGCAGAAGAAAGACCAGGAGGGTGGGGACCAGCCGGGCGACCGCCTTGAGCTGGGCGCGGATTTGGCGCGTCTCCTCGCGCGTCCGCGGCAGCCCGGTGTTCTGCGGCTTCATGAGGAGCCGCATCAGGCCCTGGACCGGGGCTACCTGGCTCAGGATGAAGTCGCGCTGCGTCTGGAGGTGCCGCCTGATGAGCGTCTTCAGCATGTAAGTGCGAGAGGTCTCGCGTGCTTCCGATACTGGTTGGCTGATGCCGTGAGGAGGGTCCGGCCTCAGCGGCGCTCCGGCTTCCGCTTACCGGAATGGGCGAACACGTCCTGGTAGAGCCGGACCATGTGCGCGACGCGGAGATGGCTGTAGAGGACGAGGAGGAGCAGCCCGAGCACGAGGCAGCCCCCACCCGCCGCGAGAAACCGCGGCGCCTCCGTCGCGGCGCCGAGGTGGGGGGAGAGCGCCGCGGCGGCGGCGGCCAGACAGGCCGCAGAGAGGCAGGGCCAGAGGAAGCCCCGCACGAATTGGGAGAGGATCAGCGGGTGCTCGATCCGCTCCCACCGCTCTACCTGCCGCTGCGCGACCTTGGCCGCCTGCCGGTAGATCCCCTCTTCCGCCTCCGGCTGCCGCGGGAGCGCGTGGGCGGCCTGGTCCCGCTGCCGCTTGAGCGCTGCTCCCGCCGGGAAGACGAGG
>JBGPQZ010000067.1:0-12663 GCA_041489335.1 Methylomirabilia bacterium | reverse complement strand
GCCAATTGGGGAATGCGGATTGCGGAATGCGGAATGGGGAGCAGGGTTTGGCTCGGGTGTCTTTCTTGTCCTTCACCCTTCACCGGCCAGATGCTACAACCTCAGTTTCACTGTCGAGGACCACGTCCCGGCTCTCCGTCGAGATCTCCACGAGGCCGGCGCTCTCGGCGAGTACGGGGCCGTGGCCATTCACCGTGCCTGGCCTTTGAACCCCTGAGGCCCGCCCCCGTGATCGGGCGCGCGGGCCCGACCGGAAAGGAGGCGGAATCGTGGGTACGCTTGATCTCTTCACCTTGTCCGGCAAGACGGCCATCGTCGCCGGCGGCTCGCGGGGCATCGGCTTCGCCATCGCGGAGGGCCTGGCCTCGGCCGGGGCCGCCGTGGCGATCGCGAACAGCACGGCCGACCAAGGGGAACGGGCTGCCGAGGCGATCCGCGCCCAAGGGCTCCAGGCGCGCGCCATCCCCGTGGACATCTCCCGTCGGGACTCCGTCGAGCGGCTCGTCGCCTCGGCGCTCGAGGCCTACGGCCAGATCGACATCCTCGTCAACAGCGCCGGGGTCATCCGCCGCGCGCCCATCGAGGAGGCCACCGACGCGGACTGGGACCTCATGGTGAACACCAACCTCCGGGGCGCCTTCCTCTGCTGCCAGGTCGTCGGGCGGGAGATGATCAGGCGGCGGCAGGGGAAGATCATCAACATCTCGTCGAACGTCTCGCAGGTCCTCCAGCCGCACCGCGGCGTCTACGCGATCACCAAGGCGGGCGTCTCTCACCTCACCCGGGTGATGGCCCTGGAGTGGGCCCCCTACGGCGTCACCGTGAACGCCATCGCGCCCGCCCCCACCATCACCGACCTCAACCGGAAGTTCTTTGAGGACCATCCGGAGGATTTCAAGGCGCGGGTCCGGTCCATCCCGCTGGGCCGGCTCGGGTCTCCACAGGACTATGTCGGAGCGGCCGTCTTCCTGGCCTCCCGCGCCTCGGACTTCGTCACGGGGCAGACCTACTTCGTGGACGGCGGATCGAACCTGATCTGATGCCCGTCGGGCCGAAGGCTGCCTGGTGAGCGGGGGCGCGCTGGGCAAGACGGGACTTGATGTGCTACGCTTTCCCTACATTGCGCCCTCGGAGCGTGGCTGCACCACAGCGTGATCTCACATGGAGGCAGACAATGGCGGACCTTCGGTATCCCATCGACAAGTTCACCCTGGACCCCGACGTGACTCCCGAGAAGCGGCAGCAATGGATCGCCGACCTCGTCGAGGCGCCCTCGCTGTTCCGCAAGGCCGTGGCGGGGCTCACCGAGGCGCAGCTCGACACACCCTACCGCGAGGGCGGCTGGACGGTGCGGCAGGTCGTCCATCACATGGCCGACAGCCACGTCCACAACCTGGTTCGCTTCCGCCTCGCCCTCACCGAGGAGAATCCCGCCATCACCGGCCACAACACCAACAAGTGGGCCGAACTGCCGGATGCCAAGACGGCACCGGTCGAGGTGTCCCTCGCGCTCCTGGAGGCAATCCATAACCGCTGGGTCCTCCTGCTCCGCGCCATGACCCCCGCGGATTTCGCCCGCACCTTCCGCCGGCCGGACGACCAGCAGGTCGCGCTCGACCGGGCCCTGCAGACCTACGCCTGGCACGGCAAGCACCACGCGGCCCACATCACGCATCTGCGCGAGCGGATGGGGTGGAAGTGAGGCGCCTGCGGCGCCAATTGGGGAATGCGGAATGCGGAATGGGGAGCAGGGTTTGGCTCGGGTGTCTTTCTTGTCCTTCACCCTTCACCCCTCACCCCTGACGGCTCCTGAGCGGAGAGCTCCATGGTCAACATTTCCCCCGACGTGCAGGCACTTTGCGACGAGACGATCGCCCTCCGCCGCGACTTTCACCGGCATCCGGAGCTGGGGTTCCAGGAGGTGCGCACCGCAGGCATCGTCGCCGAGCGCCTCCAGGCGCTCGGCTACACGGTCCGGACCGGCCTCGGGAAGACCGGCGTGACCGGCTTCCTTTCCTGCGGTAAGCCCGGCAAGACCGTCCTGCTCCGCGCCGACATCGACGCCCTGCCCATCACCGAGGAAGCCGACGTCCCGTGGAAGTCGGAGAGCCCTGGCGTGATGCACGCCTGCGGGCACGATGCCCATACGGCCATCGCCCTCACGGCGGCGGCCATCCTGGCCAAGGAGGCCCCCGCCCTCTCCGGGAACCTTCTCTTCGTCTTCCAGCCCGCCGAGGAGTTGCTGATCGGGGCCGAGGCCATCCTTAAAGACGGGGCGCTCGAGGGCCTCACGGCCGACGCGGCCTTCGCCGTCCACATCATGAACCGGTGGCCGGCCGGAACCATCGCCATCTGCGACGGCCCGGCCATGACTTCCGCGGACAAGCTCACGTTGACCGTGACGGGGCGCGGCGGGCACGGCGCGAATCCGCACCTGGCAATCGACCCCGTCGTGGCCGCGGCCCAGCTCATCACGGCGATTCAGACCCTCGTGAGCCGGGAGACGCCCCCGCTCAAGGCCGCCGTCCTCAGCATCACGACGCTCAAGGCCGGCAGCGCCTTCAACATCATCCCGGACGCGGTGGAGATGACCGGGACCTTCCGCTGCTTCGACGCCGACCTGCGGGAGCGACTGCTCGCCAGCCTCGGGCGGGCGGCGGACGGAGTGGCCGCGGCGTTTCGCTGCACGGCGGCCGTGACGAGCCAGTTCCTCACGGCGGCCGTGATCAACGACGCGACCATGACGCGGATCGTCCGCGAGGTGGCTGGCGGGATCGTCGGCGCGGATCACGTGGTCACGCCCGATCCTCTCACCGGCTCGGATGACGTCGCCTACTTCTGGCAGAGGGTCCCGGGCTGCTACGCCTTCGTCGGCTCGACCAAGCCCGCGTGGTCGCCGGCCCCCGCGCACCACAACGCCAAGTTCGACATCGACGAGTCGGCGCTCCCGATCGGCGTGGAGTTCCTGGTGCGGGTAGCCCGGCGGGTCCTGCGGGGCGAGTGACCGATCCCCGCGCGACCTTCCCGGGCCCCCACTTGCGGCTTGACAGTCTCGGGAAAAGCCAATAGGTTCTCTTCGCACGACCTTCTCGGGGAGGCTCGCATGGATCCCCTGCAATGCTTCCTCAGCTTGCGCGACCATGTCCCCGTCCACGGGCGCGGGATTCATCCGTCAGATCGGGGAAGGGAGGCGCCTGGTGGATCTCCTCAACTTCCGTGAGTTGATCACCGGGAGCAAGTGATCGGGGCGCCCGGAGAGGGCAATGCGAGGAGACCGACATGGGCAAACATCTGCTGTCCCGCCTGACCTGGGTCGAGGCGCGCGAGGCCGCGGCGGAGAAGCGCGTCATCATCCTGCCGGTGGGCACCACCGAGAATCAGAGCCTGCACAATCTGCTGGGCTACGACCACATCGTGGCCGAGCGGCTGGGCGAGGCGGTGGCGGTGCGCACCGGCAGCCTCCTGGCGCCGGCAATCCCGTACGGTTGCTCCCAGATGTTCCGCCACTATCCCGGGACGGTCGTCTGGCGCTTCGAGACGCTGGTCGCGGCCCTCACGGATACGGTGGGCAGCTTCCTCACGCACGGCTTCACCCACATCCTGTTGCTCAACAACCACTTCCCCAACGAGCCGGCGGTGGAGGTCGTCGCCCGGGAATTGCGGGCCAGCCAGGGAACGCTGATCGCCTCCATCATCCCCCACAAGCTGGCCCGCGACCTGAGCAAGGACCTGTACGTCGGCCACCCCGACGCGGTCGTCCACGGGTCCGACCCGGGGACCTCGCTCATGCTCTATCTGGTCGGCGAGGACATGCGGATGGATGCCGCGCAGAAGGTCAAGATGGGAACACTCCAGGGGCTGGAGATCGAGGGCCCCAACAGCGTGAAGTTCCAGCAGAGCACCGTCAACATCTACATGGACATGCAGGATGTGCACCCCTTCGGGGGGACGGGGGACGCCCTGTTTGCCTCGAAAGATAAGGGGGAGACGATCTTCAACCGCATGGTGGATTTCGTCGCCGCCTTCGTCGAGCAGTTCAAGAAGCTGGACCCGAAGGCCCGCACCCAGGTGGCTGACGGGCGTGGATAAGAAAGGGGGCCGCATGGGGTCGCACTCGCTTCCTTCGTTCCTGAAAGACGCCGTCGTCATCGACGGCTCGCTTTCCGGCGTCTCGTCCATGCCGTTCCTGGAGGAACTCATCCAGGGCGGCTTCCACGCGGCCAACTGGACGGTGGCCGGCGGCTACGGGGACAACACGCTCTCCACCCTGGCCAAGATCGCCGAACGCTACTCCCTGATCGAGCAGCACCCCGACAGGCTTCTCCTGGTCGAGCGGGTGGCGGACATCGAGCGGGCCAAGCGCGAGGGGAAGCTCGGCGTGATCCTGGGCTTCCAGGGGATCGAGACCCTGGAGGGCCGCTTCCACCTCCTCGCCATCTACCACAAGCTCGGCGTCCGGGTCGTGGGTCTCACCTACAACAACCGGAACGTGGTCGGCTCCGGCTGCCTGGAGCCGGACGACGGCCGCCTGACCCGGTTCGGCTTGGAGGTCGTCCGGGAGATGAACCGGCTGGGGGTCCTGGTGGACCTGACGCACGTGGGCAACCGCACCAGCCTGGACGCCGCCGCGGCCTCCTCCGCGCCCGTCGTCTTCTCCCATTCCAACGCCAAGGCGGTGCGGAACAATCCGCGCAACCTCACCGACGAGCAGATCAAGGCGTGCGCGGCGACGGGCGGCGTCGTCGGTATCGCCACCTTCGCCGACTTCGTGGGGGACACGGCGGGTGGGCGGCGCCCCACGCTGGACGAGTACTTCCGGCACATCGACTACGTGGCCCAGTTGGTGGGTGTGGACCACGCGGGGATCGGGACCGACATCTTCGCCGACCCCACGCAGGGGACCTGGTGGAACAGCAACACCCGTATGCGCTATCCCGAGATCTGCGGCGGCATGACCTACGACACGCACGGCCTCGCCGGCTTCGAGCACCACACGGAGTTCCCCGCGGTCGCCCTGGCCATGCTGAAGCACGGCTATCGCGAGGCGGACATCGCCAAGATCGTCGGCGGCAACTGGCTGCGCGTGTTTCGCAAGGCCTGGCACGGATAAGAACAGCCATTCGCCGCTGGCCGTTGGCCACTAGCTCTCGCACCGTCTCACTCGCGTGTCTTGGCTAGGGGCCAGTGGCTGGAGGCCAGTGGCCACTCCCGGGGAGGGCTGACCATGCTGAAGCGACTGTTGCTGATCCTGCTCGCCGTTGCCATTCTCGCGCCGGTCCTCGCCAAGGCGGGGGCGCCCAAAGCCGGAGGCACGCTGAAGTTTGCGCTGCTCCGCGACCCCGTGGGGTGGGACCCCCACATCAATCAAGGGGTGACTACCTACAGCTTCATCAACAACATCTATGAGGCCCTGCTCCGCTACTCGCTCAAGGGAGCCCTGGAGCCGGCGCTTGCGGTCCGCTGGGAGACCCCGGACCCCACCACCTACATCCTGCACCTCCGCCGGAACGTCAAGTTCCACAGCGGCAACCCCTTCACCGCCGAGGACGTGAAGTTCAGCCTCGAGCGGATCCTGGATCCGAACACGACGGCCACGCGGTCGAAGGAGCTCTCCGTGATGCAGAGCGTCACGGTGCTGGACCCCTCCACCGTGAAGATCACCCTGAAGCGGCCGGACGCCCCGTTCCTGGACCTGCTCGCCTCGGGCGAGGTGTTGATGGTCGACAAGAAGTGGGCGCAATCCGGTGGCAACTTCAAGCAGGCGACCAGCGGAACCGGGCCGTTCAAGCAGGGCCCGTTCGAGACGGGCGTTCGCTACACCCTGGTCAAGAACCCCGACTACTGGGAGCAGCCCTACCCCTACCTAGACCGGATCGAGCTCGCCTCTGTCCCCAAGGACGAGGTCCGGATGCAGGCGCTCCAGACGGCCAGCGTGGACATGACGGAGTATATCCCCTGGCAGTACATCAAGACGCTGGAGAAGGATCCGAATGCCCGGCTGTTCGTGGGCTACGACACCTTCAACGTCATCCGCCTCAATCCCAAGCGGCCCCCGTTCGACAACCCGAAGGTCCGCCAGGCCTTCAACTACCTGATCGACCGGAAGGAGGTCGTGGACCTGGCCTGGGGCGGATACTCTCGCCCCATGGAGGCAGGCCTGATCCCTGAGGGCCACTGGGCCTACCCGAACCTGAAGGTGTGGAGCTACGACCCGGCCAAGGGAAAGCGCCTGCTGGCCGAGGCCGGCGTGAATCCGGCCACCACCAAGATCGTCTTCGATTCGACCACGCTGTCGGTCCACATAGACGATGCCCAGATCATCGTCACCCAGCTCCAGAAGGCGGGGTTCTCCCAGGTTGAACTCAAAACGATGGACGTCCCCACCCAGCAGAAGAAGCGGGTCAGCGGCGACTACCAGATGTTCATTGATGGCTTCAGCCTGCCCTGGCCCGACCCCGATTTCTACACGGTCTGGTTCAGCAGTGGCGGCCCCCTGTACGCGAAGCCGGTGGGCTTCGCCGACGAGACGCTGGACAAGCTGCTGGACGAGGGGCGGGCGACGCTGGATCAGAACAAGCGGAAGGCCATCTATATGCAGGTGGAGCAGCGGCTGATCGACCTGGCGCCCTGGGTGTTCCTCCACTGGCGCCCGATGGCCGAGGCCACCCGTGCCAACGTCAAAGGCTACACGCGGCTGCCGGGAGCGCTGGGGAACAAGAGCACGGGCGGGCTCAAGTACCTCTGGAAGGAGTAGTGCCATGGCCAAGGTCGAGCTCTGCCGCATGACCTGGCGGGAGGCGCAGGAGGCCTTCCGGAAGAACCCGGTTATCCTCCTGCCCATGGGCAGCGTGGAGCAGCACGGCCCACACGTCCCCGTCGGCGACTACCGGTACGCCACCGAGGTGGCCCGACGCATCGCCGAGCGGACCGACTCGCTCGTGGCCCCCACCATTCCCTGGGGCTACTCGGAACACTTCCGATCCTTCCCCGGGACGCTGTCGGTCCGGCCCGAGACGCTGACCCTCCTCCTCGAGGATGTCTGCGACGGCTTTCTCCGCTTCGGCCTGGACCACCTGCTCTTCGTCTGCGGCCATAAGGGCAACATGCCCATCCTGGAACAGGTCGGGCGCCGGATGCGCGAGACACACCGCCTGCGCGTGGCGACCATCGAGCCGTGGTCCTGGCTCACCCCGGCTTTCCGCCGCGCGGCCTATGGCGACGAGAAGGTTTCCATCGGCCACGGCAGCGATCCCATGGGATCGCTCGCCATGGCGCTGTACCCTGAGGACCTGCGGAAGGACCTCCTCGAACTCGGTCAACCGCCCGCCTTCGCAGGCATCCCCTTCAAGTCCTCGTCGCAGATCGACTTCGAGGGGGTGCCGGCCTTCGTGTATCTGGACTTCGACGAGGTCACGGCCAATGGCGTGATGGGAGACCCGCGGGTCTCCTCGCCCGAGATTGGACAGAAGATCCTCAATCACGTCGTGGAGATTGGCGCGCACTTCGTCCAGAAGTTCGCCGGGATGCCCACGCGCATCCAGGGCCCGGACGGCCCGCGTACGGTGCGATGAGGCATTGCCGATTTCTGATGTGCGATTGCCGATTGAGAGCGACGCTTCATTCCTCCTCCCATCAATCGGCAATCGGCCATCGGCAATCGGCAATCGTTTTGGGGTGATCCTGTGTGGCGCTATGTCCTGCGGCGGACCGGATTGTCGCTCGTCCTCCTCTTCGTGGTGGCGACGATCCTCTTCTTCTCCATCCATCTTCTGCCCGGCGACCCGGTCCTGCTCATCCTGGGCGGGGACAGCGCCCAGCCCACGCCCGAGCAGATGGCCACGGTCCGGGCCAAGCTGGGGCTGGACCGCCCGCTCTGGGTCCAGTACGCCACGTGGCTCGCGCGGGTGAGCCGCGGCGACCTGGGGCGGTCGCTGGTGGATGACCGACCCGTCGCCAGGGACCTCGCCAACCGGCTGCCCCGGACGCTCCAGCTCGTGATTCCCGCCACGCTGGTGGCGACCGCCCTGGGGGTGTCGATCGGCATCTTCGCCGCCAGGCGACGGGGTCGTCTGGCCGATCCCGTCGCCTCGGCCGTGGCCCTGATGGGCTTCTCCATGCCGGTCTTCGTTATCGGCATGCTCCTCGTCGTCTTCTTCTCCCTGACCCTGGGCTGGCTGCCCCCCACCGGCTACGTCCCGTTTGGCGAGGATCCCAAGGGCTTCCTGCGCCATCTGATCCTCCCGGTCCTCGCCCTCTCGGCTGCCCCCATGGCCATCACCATGCGCATGGCGCGCAGCAGCTTCCTGGAGCAGGCGTCCCTGGACTACGTGCGGACGGCGCGCGCCAAGGGCCTCCACGAGCAGGCGGTGGCGTGGCGGCACGTCCTGCGGAACGCCCTGCTCCCGGTCGTCACCGTGGTGGGCCTTCAGATCGGCGGCATGTTCGCGGGCGCGGTGCTGGTGGAGTACATCTTCTCCTGGCCCGGTCTGAACACGCTCCTGCTCAACTCGATCAGCACACGGGACTACCCGATCATTCAGGGCGTGGTGCTCCTGGCGGCCGTCCTGTTCGTGTTCGTGAACCTCATCACCGATCTCTGCTATGCCCTCATCAACCCCAGGATCCGCTATGACTGACAGGCCGGGGAGTTTGATCCGCCCGTGGCTCCGGCGGTGCCTCCGCCGCTACGGGCAGATCCTGATCGCCACCCCCCTGCTGACGGCCCTGGCGGTCGTCGCCCTGGGGGCGCCCCTGGTCGTCAGCTACGACCCGAACAGCCTGAACTCACTGGCCAAGGTGCAGCCCCCGAGCCTCGCACATCTCCTGGGGACGGACGAATTCGGGCGGGACATCCTCAGCCGGCTGGCGTACGGGGCCCGGATCACGCTCCTGGTCGCGGCCGCCAGCGTGATCATGGCGGCGGTGGGCGGGACGCTCCTCGGCACCGTGGCGGCCTATGCGGGACGGGGGGTCGAGGCCGTCATCATGCGGACGATGGATGGCATGCTCTGCTTCCCGCCGATCCTTCTAGGCATCTTCGTGGTGACCTTCCTCGGGCAGTCCCTGGTCAACCTCATCCTGGTCATCGGCGGCCTGTACATCCCCCGCTTCACGCGCGTCGTCCACAGCAGCACGCTCGCCATCCGGGAGATGGAGTACGTGGAGAGCGCCCGAGCCCTCGGCGCCTCGGCGGTGCGCATCGTCGCCCAGGCGATCCTGCCCAACATCCTGGCCCCCATCCTGGTGCAGGCCTCCCTCGCCGCCGGGCACGCCATCCTGATGGAGTCTGGCCTGAGTTTCCTGGGCCTCGGCCCGCCCCCGCCCACGCCGTCGTGGGGGCGCATGGTGGAGCAGTCCGGCCGCTTCATGCAGCTCGGCGTCCTGCCGCTCCTCTGGCCGTCGGCGGCCATCTCGGTGACGGTCCTGGCCTTCAACCTGCTGGGCGACGGCCTGCGCGACATCCTGGACCCGCGCTTACGGAATTGAGTCCGACGACGCAACACGGGAGGCGTAGCATGAAGATCCTCAAGGCGATGCGAGGCGGCACCCCGGGCGTAGCGCTCTTCGTCGTGGTGCTCTTGCTGGCCCCCGGTCTCTGCTTTGGCGGCGCGAAGACCGGGGGAACGCTCAAGATCGCCATGTACGCCGACGCCACCTCCCTGGATCCGGGAGGCGCGAACGACATCCCGTCGCAGAAGGCGTACAACCTGCTCTTCGACACCCTCCTCACCTTCGACAAGGGCATGCAGCTCACCGGCCATGTGGCCACCGCCTGGAAGCCGTCGCAGGATAGCAAGATCTGGACCTTCACGATCCGCCAGGGCATCAAGTTCCACGACGGCAGCACCCTCACGGCCGAGGACGTGGCGTTTTCCTTCCAGCGCATCCTGGATGCACCGGAGGCCGCCTCGCAGAAGAAGTCCTCCATCGCCATGATCGACGGCATCGAGGCCAAAGGGGCTGAGGTCATCTTCAAGTTGAAATACCCGTTTGCGCCGTTCCCCGGCACGACCGCCCAGATCCACATCGTTCCCAAGAAGCTGGCCGCAGAGGTCGGCAACCGAAGCTTTGGGAGTCGCCCCGTCGGGTCCGGCCCGTTCAGGTACGCGGAATGGATCAAGGACGACCACATCACGCTGGACCGGAATGACCAGTACTGGCTCAAGCGGCCGAACCTGGACCGGGTCGTGCTGCGACCCATCCCCGAGGGAACCGTCCGGGCCATGAGCCTGATGGCCGGGGAGGTGGACGTCGTCGATCAGGTGTCGAGCGAAACGCTGCCGAAGCTGCAAGGGGTCAAGGGGGTGGAGCTGCTCACCACGCCGGGCCTGAACTACTACTGGCTCGGATTCCGGCAATACGGGCCGCCCTACACCAGCCTGAAGTTCAGGCAGATGGTCTACCATGCCATCGACATGGATGGGGCGATCAAGACGATCTTCCCCCACGGCAATGCGGTCCGGGCCTACGGCGCCGTGCCGCCCCTGGTGTGGCCGCACGACGACAAGTACCTGAAGGAGCATGCCCTCCGGCAGGATTCGGCCAAGGCCAAGAAGCTCTTCGCGGAGCTGACCGCCGAGAGGGTGATGAGGCCGGACACCCGCGTGCTGGTCTCGATGCCCAACGACCCGGAGCGGATCAAGCTGGGCGAGATCCTGGTGACCAACCTCAAAGAGATCGGCGTGAATGCCGAGCTCAAGGTGAGCGAGACGGGAAGCTACATCGAGTCGGCGGTCAAGGGGACAGACCCCTTCATCTACTCCCTCTTCGCCGTGCCGAGGTACCTGGATCCCGACGCGGTGTTTGGCTGGCTCTTCCTGTCCGGCCCGACCGGATCCACCCACGGCGCCAAGATCCTGGGCCTCGCGGAACGCGATCCCAAGATCAACGACGCCGTCGAGAAGGCCCGCGTGATCAGCGATCAGGGGGAGCGCTCGAAGCTGTACGTCTCGCTCCAGCGGTACGTCCTGACCGAGAAGCTCTACCACATCCCGGCCTACTACCGGACGATCGTCCTGGGGAAGCGGAGTGCGGTGCAGGACCTCCTCCCGGCCCCCAACGACCTCTTCTGGCTGGTCACCCCCTTCAGCAACGTCTGGCTTGACCGGTAGGGGGAACGGCAAGGCCGCACCACCAGGATCTCGGGATGCTGCGCTACCTCGGCACGCGACTCCTGTACGCGATCCCCACCGTGCTCTGCGTCGTCTTCGCGGTGTTCCTGCTCCTGCACCTGACCCCGGGGGACCCGGCCCAGGTCATGCTCGGCGTCGGGGCCTCCCCGCAGGAGCTCGCCGCGCTGCGCGCGAAGCTCGGCCTCGACAGACCCCTGGTGATCCAGTTCGCCCGCTACGCGGCGGGCGTCCTGGCGGGAGACCTCGGCGATTCCTTCACCTACAGGAAAGAGGTCCTGCGGGTCGTCCTCGAGCGGTTTCCAGCCACCCTGGAGCTGACGGTCGCCGCCATGCTCCTGGCCTGCGGCATCGGCATCCCGCTGGGAGTCGAGTCGGCCGTTCGCCGACGCTCCGCGTTCGACCTCGTCTGTCGCGTGATCGCCCTCGCGGGGGTCTCCTTCCCCGTGTTCTGGCTCGCCATCCAGCTCATGTACCTGTTCGCCGTGAAGCTCCAGCTTCTCCCCCTGAGCGGCCGCGGGGGGCCCCTCTACACCTGGAACGGGGTGCGCCACATCCTCCTGCCGGCCATCGCCCTCTGCACGATCATGCTGCCCAGCACCATGCGCCTGACCCGATCCAGCGTCCTCGAGGTCCTGACCCAGGAGTACATCCGCGTGGCCCGCTCCAAGGGGCTCCGGGAATCTGTCGTCGTCTACAAGCACGCCTTCCGGAACGCGATCCTCCCGGTCGTCACCAACATCGGCCTGCAGTTCGGGATGCTGCTGGGCGGAGCGTTCCTCACCGAGACCGTCTTTGCCTGGCCGGGCATCGGCCAACTGACCGTCAACGCCATCTTCCGCCGGGACTTCCCCCTGGTGCAGGGGGTCATTCTGATCACCGCCCTGGCGTTCTTCGTCGTGAACGTGTGCGTGGATATCTCCTATGCCTATCTCGACCCGAGGGTTCGGCATGAGATGCTGGAGAGGGCGTGACCGCATGAGCGGCGGCCGCGGAGCGTCGAAGGGGACGGCCTCCCCGCTTGCCTTGATGTGGAACCGCTTTGCCGGAAGCGCGGGCGGCCTGCTGGGTATCACGCTGGTGGGCCTCCTCCTCGCGGCCGCCGTGTCCGCGCCCTGGATCGCCCCCTATCCCCCGCTCCAGATGGACCGCGGCGCCATCTACGCACCCCCCGGCGGGAAGCATTTGCTGGGAGCCGACGAGCTGGGGAGGGACATCCTCTCCCGCATCCTCTTCGGGGCCCGCATCGTGATCCTGGTGTGCTTCAGCGCGACCGCCGTGGCCAGCGTCCTGGGAATCAGCCTGGGGCTGATCGCCGCCTATTGCGGCGGCCGGGTGGATGCGCTCGCCATGCGGTTTGCCGACGTCCTGCTCGCCTTCCCCGCCTTCCTGGTCGCCATTGCACTGGTGGCCTTCCTCGGCGCCAACCTCGTCAACATCATCCTGGTGATCGCCCTGACCCGGCTGCCGCGCTTCGCCCGGCTCATCCGGAGCAGCGCGCTCGGCGTGAAGCAGATGGAGTTCGTGCACGCCT
>JBGPQZ010000066.1:0-12736 GCA_041489335.1 Methylomirabilia bacterium | reverse complement strand
GGCCGCTGGTTCACGCCGCCCTTCGCGGAGCAGCACCCGGAGTTGGTCGATCCCGTGCGCGTCATGATCCGGCAGACGAAGCCGCAGGGATACATCGGCTGCTGCCACGCGATCAAGGTCCTGGACCTGGCGGACCAGCTCCATCGCATTGCTGTCCCCACCCTCATCATCGTGGGCGCGGACGATACCGGGACGCCCGTGGCCGCCTCGCGGATGATCCACGAGCGGATCCAAGGGTCCGAGCTGGTCATCCTCCCTTCGGCCGCGCACCTGTCCAATATCGAGCAGGCCGAGGCCTTCAACCGGGCCGTGCTGGCCTTCCTCGAGAGGCACGATCGTCGTCCGTGAGGTGGGCAGGCAATCACCAGACGGAAAGCCAATAGGGCTGCCACCTCTCCCAACTCGCCGCCCGACTGTGCACATCAGGACCGGAGCGACATTGACGACCTCCGCGTACGTTTTCCAGGGCCTGGCGCTTCTTCGCCGGGGGCCAGGAGGCCACCGGCATGGATAGCCGCGCCAGCCAGCGATCGGCGCTGATCGTTTCCACGCTGAGCTCATTCCTCACGCCGTTCATGGGCTCGTCGGTCCTCATCGCCCTGCCGACGATCGGGCGGGAGTTCGGCGTCGATGCGATCGTGCTGGGGTGGGTGGTCACCGCCTTCATCCTGGCTGCCGCCGTCTTCCTCTTGCCCTTCGGCCGACTGGCGGACATCCACGGGCGCAAACGCGTCTTCGGCTGGGGAGTGGCCCTCTTCACCGCCGCCTCCCTCCTCTGCGGCCTGGCCCCGTCCGCTAGCCTGCTCATCGGATTCCGCGCCCTCCAGGGAGTGGGGAGCACGATGATGTTCGGCACGGGGACGGCTATCCTGACGTCGGTGTATCCGGCGGGTGAGCGAGGTTGGGTCCTGGGTGTCAACGTTGCGGCCGTGTACCTGGGGCTCAGCCTGGGACCGCCCCTGGGCGGGCTGATGACGTACCACTTCGGCTGGCGCAGCATCTTCCTCGTGTGCGTGCCCGCGGGGGTGATGGTCGTGGGCCTCATCCGCTGGCAGTTGCGGGGCGAATGGGCCGAGGCGCGCGGCGAGGCCTTCGATGGGGTTGGGGCCTGCTTGTCCGGTCTCGGGCTCGTCCTGCTCGTCTCCGGGCTCTCAGCGGCATCCGGGGCGAGGAGTGCCGCCCTGATTCTCCTCGCCGCGCTCGCCTTCGTGGCCTTCGTCCGGTGGGAGCGTCGGGTCCCCAGCCCGATGCTGAACATGGAACTCTTCCGCAGGAACCCCGTCTTTGCCTTCTCGAACCTGGCGGCGCTGATCCACTACAACGCGACCTTTGGCGTGTCGTTCCTGCTCAGCCTCTACCTGCAAGAGCTGCGGGGCCTCAGCCCCCAGGCGGCGGGGATGGTGCTCTTGTGCCAGCCGGCGCTCATGGCGACCTGCTCCCCCTTTGCGGGCCGGTTGTCGGACCGCGTGGAGCCCCGGACCGTTGCCTCCGCAGGAATGGCGATGACCGCCGCCGCACTCACGGCCTTCGCGTTCCTCGGTCGGGAGACTTCGATTGCTCTGATTGCGGGCAACCTGGTACTCCTCGGAGTGGGCTTTTCCCTGTTCTCGTCCCCCAACACGAATGCGGTGATGGGCAGCGTGGGAAAGCGCGACTACGGGGTGGCATCGGCCACGCTGGGGACCATGCGGCTCACCGGGAACTTGCTCAGCATGGGGATGGCGACACTGGTCCTGACCCTCTTCCTGGGCCGACAACAGATCACGCCCGCACACCATTTCCTTTTTCTGCAGGGTGTGCGTGTTGCCTTTGCGATCTTCGCCGGGCTGTGCGTCGGCGGGATCTTCGCCTCGCTGGCACGGGGCAAGGTGCGGTGAGGCCTTGACGTCGTGGATGGCAATGGTACGGTGTGACCAGGCGTGCGATCCGCGGTAGCGGCGTCGGATTCCCACGCTCGGAGGGACGACATGCGATTCACAAACAAGGTGGCGCTGATCACGGGGGCGGGCAGCGGGATCGGGGCGGCGACGGCGCGGCTCATGGCGCGCGAGGGCGGAGCGGTGGCGGTGATGGGCCGGACGGCTCGGACGGTAGAACAGACCGTGGAGCAGATCCGCGCGGCAGGCGGTCGGGCGCTGGCGGTCGTCGGGAACGTCTCGAAGGAGGCGGACGCGGCGCGGGCCGTCGAGCAGACCGTGAAGGAGTTCGGCCGCCTCAACATCGTCGTCTCGAACGCCGGCACCCAGCTCCACAAGCGGGACCTTCCGATCCACGAACAGGATCTGGCGACCTGGGAGGAAACCCAGGCCATCAACCTCCGCGGCGCCTTCCTCGTTTGCCGGGCAGGGGTCAAGCAAATGCTGGCGCAGGGGGGCGGGGGGTCCATCGTGATCACGGGCTCGGTGGCCGCGCTCATCGGGTCTGCCTTCCAGAATCCTGCCTACACGGCCAGCAAGGGCGGGCTCCATGCCTTCGCCCGGGCCCTGGCGGTCCAGTACGCCGCGCAGGGGATCCGGGTGAACGTGGTTTGCCCGGGCGCCCTGGAACAGCCGCCCGACGGCGAAGACGTGGACCTGGTCGCCCGGGAGAAGCGGCTGGCGGGCAAGATCCCGCTGGGCCGGGTGGGGCGGTTCGAGGAGATCGCTCCCCTGGTGGCCTTTCTGGCTTCGGAGGAGGCCAGCTACTGCACCGGAGGCGTGTACGTAGTGGACGGCGGGATGACCGCGGTGTAGGGCCGCCGGGGACACCGTCGGGAACGGGGCGTGGCGTATCCGAAGGGAGAACGTGCCATGGCAATCGAGGGCGAGGAGATCCTGGCCGCACTCTTGAAGAAGGTCGAGGCGGGCGAGCTGCCGCAGAAGAAGGCGGATATGCTCAAGAACCTCCAGGCGCGGGTGGCGTCGGGGAAGCCGATCACCGAGATGCAGGCCGAGCTGCTCGAAGACCTGGGGGGCGAGTACGGCCTCTGCTGAGGCAGCCCGCGCCACTCCCGCCGCCGATCCCCCGGCGGCTCCGGCTCGGTGCAGACTTGATGTCATGATCGGGACCATCACGCCGCCCGTGGGGACCATCATGTACGTGGTCTGCGCGCTGAGCAAGGTCTCGATCATGGATTTTGCCCGGGGAGGTATGGCCCTTCGTGGTCGCTCTCACGCTGGCGCTCTTCCTGGTCACCTACATGCCCTGGCTGGCCCTCTGGCTGCCCAACCTCGTCATGCCCGTGAAGTAGCTGCGGTCTGGAACCGCCGCCCTGTCTACCCCTCCAGGAGGGGCCCATCCCCGGTGCCGCCTGCCAATTGTCCGGGCCGGCCCGCCCGCCGCATTTTTCCTTTGACAAGCCCTCCTCGTAAATGTTAAATGAGAAATCTGAAATTTCAGTCTTCTCTCTCCTGGCCCATCGCGAATCGACCCCGCACGCGTTGGAGGTGACCCGTGGCACCCACACGCACTCGCGCGGCACGGCGATCCGCCGCCGACCGGAAACCGACTCCACTCCTGGAACGGGTCCGGGCCGGCGGCCTCTCCCTCGCCGTCCAGCACGAGAACCTGGACGACAAGATCTACACCCGGCTGCGCGCCCTCATCCTGGAGCGACAGCTCCTGCCCGGCGAGCGCATCCAGGTGGACCACCTGGCCGTGGAAATGGGGGTGAGCCGGACGCCCATCCTGAACGCCCTCCGACGGCTGAGCCAGGAGGGGGCGGTGCAGGTCTTCCCGCGGCGCGGGATTTACGTCCGTCGGTACGGGAAGGCCGAGATGGTCCGGCTGTTTGCCGTCCGGGAAGTCCTGGACGGCCTGGCCACCCGGCTGGCCGCGGCGCACATCCAGAAGGCAGAGATCGACGAGTTCGCCCAAGCGTTCCGACACCACGATCCCGCCGCGCCGACGCCGGCGGCGATCCGCCGGTACGTCGAGCTGGATCGCGCGTTCCATTGCCGTCTGATGGAGCTCGCCGACAACGACCAGCTCAGGGCGGCGATGGACTCCATCAACATGCGGCTCTTCGTCTGGCAGGACGGTGTGGTGCGGCCCCCGGCGGAGACCATTCCCGAGCACTTGAAGATCCTGGACGCGCTGCGCCGCCGGGACCCGGAGGCAAGCGAGGCGGCCATGCGCCTGCATATCCGTCGTTCGACGCAACAACTGGAGCGGCAAGCGGCAATCGCGGAGGCGCGAACCGAGCTCCCCGGGCAGGAAGGGGGTGGGAGGTCAAGACGGAAACACGTTCGAGCGACAACGGCAAGAGCAGAGGCAAGCCTTTAAGCGAAGAAGGGGGCGACCATGAGCACGCAGCGGACCAAGGGAGGCGCGATCGACCGGCGGACGTTCCTCAAGGCGGCCACGGTGGCGGGGGCCGCCACGCTGACCGGCATCCCGGGGATCCTGGCGGCAGGCCAGGCCCCGGCGTATCCGAAGGGGACGAAACTCCATGTGCTGATGCAACTGCACTTCGTCCCCGCATCGGACCAGGTGTTCCTGGAACAGGCGGCCGAGTTCGGAAAGCAGATGGGGGTCGAGATCCAAGTCGAACGGATCGGGCAGAACGACGTCCCCACCCGGGCAGCGGCGGCGGTCGAGATGAAGTCGGGCCCCGACATCATCCTGATCCAGAACAACTTTCCCCACCTCCTTGCCGACGGCGTGGTGGATGTGAGCGACGTCGCCGAAGCTGTCGGAAAGTCCCAGGGTGGCTACTACGACATCTCCAGGCGGAACGCGTTCTCCGGCGAGCGCTGGGTGGCGGTGCCACGCGACGTGTACTCCTGGGCCTGGAACTACCGGGAGAGCTGGTTGCGAGAGGTCGGCTACCAGAAGTTCCCCGACACCTGGGACGAGTTCCGGGACATGGCGAAGAAGTTGAAGGCCAAGGGGCACCCTGTCGGCCAGTGCTTCGGCCACAGCACGAACGACCCGAACAACTACTGCTATGCGCTGATCTGGTGCTTCGGCGGGATGGAGGTCGAGAAGGATGGCAAGACCGTCGTCCTCGACAAGAAGGGCACCCTGGAGACGCTAAAGCTCAACACCGCCATGTGGAAAGAGGGCATGGACGAGGGCGGTCTGTCCTGGGACGACGCCAGCAACAACCGGGCGTTCCTGGCCGGCAGCCTCTCGGTCACCGCAAACTCCCCCAGCATCTACTTCGTGGCCCGGGACAAGTTCCCGGACGTCTACGAGGACATGAATCACGCCGCCATGCCCAAGGGGTCGGCGGGCCGGTTCTACCAGTTGCCGACCACCAGCACCATGGTCATGAAGTACTCCAAGAACCAGAAGCTCGCCAAGGAGTACATCCGCTGGTTCATGGAGAAGCCCCAATTCGAGAAGCTGTTCATCGCCCTGAACACGTTCGGGATCCCGCCGACCAAGATGTGGTACGACCATCCGCTCTGGGTCCGCGATCACAAGTGCACCGTGTTCCGTGATGTGATCAATGGTTCCTTGTGGGCGGGGTACGCCGGGCCTCCGGGTCGGAAGGCCTCCGAGGCCATGGCCAAGTACATCATCGTGGACATGTTCGCCAAAGCCATCCAGGGCACCAAGCCCGAGGATGCGCTGAAGTGGGCTACCGGCGAGCTGAAGAAGATCTACGCCTGAGTCGGATCATCCCCGCCCGGGGCCTCGGAGCCCCGGGCGGCCCCGCTCACTCCTAGAGGGACGGCCCATCGTGCCCGATCGCTCGCGCACCGCATCCCCTGTCGTTTCGTCCCGCCTCTCCCTCGGCCGCCTCCGGGACGCCAGCCCCACGGAGCGACGCGAGTGGCTGTTTGCCTTCGTTCTCCTCTTGCCGGCCCTCACCATGCTCGCCCTCTTCGTGGCCTATCCGTTCATCCGGGGGATTTGGCTTTCGGGGCTGAATTCCACGCTGGGGCGCGAGGGGGAGTACGTCGGGCTGCAGAACTACGTCAAACTGTGGCACGACAGCATTTTCCAGCGCACGACCCAGAACACCTTCATCTACACGGCGATCGCCACGGTATTGAAACTGGCGCTGGGGATGGCCGTGGCGCTCATGCTCAACATGCTGATCGGATTCAAGCGTCTTCTGCGGGCCTCCATGCTTCTGCCCTGGATCATCCCCACCGTCCTCTCCACCCTGGCCTGGAAGTGGATGTTCGATCCCACCTTCAGCATCGTAAACTGGCTATTGTACCATCTCGGATTCATCAACGTCCGCGTGGACTGGCTAGGGGGCCCCGTTGCGGCCATGTGGTCGGTCATCCTGGTCAACGTGTGGCGCGGGATGCCCTTCTTCGCCATCACACTGCTGGCCGGCCTGCAGACCATCAACCCCGATATCCAGGAGGCGGCGGCCATCGACGGGGCCAACGTCTGGCAGCGCTTCTGGCGGGTGACCTGGCCCCTCCTCATGCCGGTGACGATGGTGGTCATGCTCTTCTCCGTCATCCAGACCTTCGCGGATTTTCAACTCGTCTACATCCTCACCGGCGGGGGGCCCGCCAACAGCACGCACCTGTTCGCCACCTACGCATACCAGATCGGGATCCAGACCGGGAAGCTCGGCGAGGGGGCGGCGGGCTCCTTGGCCATGTTCCCCTTCCTTTTCCTGGTCGTGATCTTCCAGCTCTGGTACATCCGACGCGGGGACGGACGCTAAGGAGGACCGGGTGGTCACGGGAGCCTGGTGGAAGCGGTGGCTGTGCCTGTACTTGCCGCTGGGAGCGATCGTCGTTCTGACCCTGTTGCCGTTCTACTATATGGCGGTCACGGCGGTCCGCCCGGATCGGGAGATGTACATTCCCTGGAACCGGCCCAACTTCGCCCCGTTTTGGACCTTCCGCCCGACGTTGGAGCACTTCGCTCTCCTGTTCCGGGAGACCCTCTTCGCCCGCTGGCTGGTGAATACGCTCGTCATCGCCCTCGGCTCCACGGCGATCTCCCTCTTCTGCGGCCTCCTCGCCGCCTACGCCCTGGCCCGGCTACGCTTTCCCGGCGGGGGCGCCATGGGTACCGGTATCTTCGTCACCTACCTGGTCCCCCAGACTCTCCTTTTCATCCCCTTGGGAGAAGTCATCCGGACCTTCCGGCTGGCGGACTCCCCGTGGGCGCTCATCCTCACCTACCCCACGTTTCTCATTCCGTTCTGCACCTGGCTCATGATGGGCTACTTCCGGACGATTCCACGGGAGCTGGAGGAGTGCGCCCAGATCGACGGCGCCTCGCGCCTCCAGGCCATGGTCCGGATTGTGTTTCCTGTGGCCATGCCGGGGATTCTTTCGGCCGGGATCTTCGCCTTCACCCTCTCCTGGAACGAGTTCCTTTACGCCCTCGTCTTCCTCTCCAGCGCCGGCCGAAAAACCATTCCCGTCGGTGTGGTAAGCGAACTGGTGCGAGGGGACACCTTTTTCTGGGGCCCCCTGATGGCCGGCGCCCTCCTCGGATCAATTCCCGTGGCCTTCGTCTATTCCTTCTTCGTTGAGCACTATGTCAGCGCTATGACCGGGGCGGTCAAGGGGTGAGGACAGCGATCAGCCAGGCGCCACACCCTCAACCCGCAGCACATCACAGGAGAAGTCGCCATGAACCTCCACCGCATGCTGCTGGAACGCGCCGTACACAAGAAGCCCATCCGCGTCGGCCTCATCGGGGCCGGGAAGTTCGGCTCCATGTTTCTCTCTCAGGCCCGGGTGACCCCGGGTCTGCAGATGCTCGGGATCGCCGACCTCGACCCGAATCGGGCCCGGGCCGCCTGCCAGCGAACGGGCTGGCGGGAGGAGCAGTACGGCGCCAGGTCGTTCAGCGAGGCACTGCAGACAGGGAAGATCCTCATCACCGACGACGCCATGGCGCTCATCGCCGCCGACGGCCTGGACGTGGTGGTGGAAGCGACGGGACACCCCCCGGCCGGCATCCGACACGCCCTAGCCGCCATCCAGCACGGGTGGCACGTCGTCATGGTGACGGTCGAGGCCGGCGTCCTGGTCGGGCCGCTCCTCGCCAAGCGGGCCAGGGAGGCCGGGGTGGTCTACACGTTGGCGTACGGGGATCAACCCGCCATCATCTGCGAGCTGGTGGATCGGGCCCGGGCCTCGGGCTTCGCCGTGGTTTGCGCGGGGAGGGCACGCGCTGCCATCCTACGTACCATGTCTCCACCCCCGAGACCGTGTGGGACCACTACGGGTGGGACGCCGAGACCGTGGCCAAGTCGGGGGCAAATCCCAAGATGTACAACTCCTTCATCGACGGCACCAAGTCCGGGATCGAGATGGCTGCCGTCTGCAACGCCATGGATCTCACGCCGCCCGCGGACGGCGTGGCCTTCCCGGCCGTCTCCGCCCCAGACGTGGCCAAGGTTCTGAAGCCCAGGGCGGACGGCGGCGTCCTGGCCGGCACCGGCACTGTGGAGGTAATCTCCAGCCTGAACCGCGACATGACGCCGGTCCCCAATCACCTCCAGATGGGCGTCTACGTGGTCTTCGAGGCCCCCTCGGAGTACAGCGCGCGCACCCTCAAGGATTTCTGGCTCCTGCCGGACGAGACCGGGACGTATGCCGGCCCCTACCGGCCGTGCCACCTGATCGGGATGGAGCTGGGGATCAGCGTGGCTTCCGCCGCCCTGCGCGGCGAGCCGACCGGCGCCCCCTTCGCCTGGCGCGCGGATGTCGTGGCCACCGCCAAGCGCAACCTGAAGGTCGGCGAGGTGCTGGACGGCGAGGGCGGCTACATGGTCTGGGGGAAGCTCATGCCGGCCCGCCTGTCGAAAGCCAAGAACGGCCTCCCGCTGGGCCTGGCCAGCATGCGGTTGAAGAGGCCGGTCGCCCAGGGAGATATTGTCACCTGGGACGATGTGGAGGTCGATCCCCAGGATCCCACGGTGGACCTGCGCCGCGCGATGGAGCAGGCCTTCCCGCTCGCGGCCTAGGCCCCGACCCTATACCCGGCGCGAGGGGAGGCGACCTGGCGACGCGGCAACCGGGGAAGTTCCGGTAGCCGTTCCCGTTGCCCAGTTGCCCGCTCGACCGGTCGAGCCCCTCGAATGGAGACCGCTGATGAGTACACCCGTGAAGTGCGCCCTCATCACCGCCTTCGTCAGCAAGACGAAGGACAGGTTTCACGAGTACAACCGAGACTTGACGCTGGCCGAGCGCCTGGAGCTGGTGGCGCAGATGGAAGGAATGAGCGGCGTCGAAGTCATCTATCCCTACGAGGTCAAGGACGCGGCGCTCCTGAAATCCCTCTTGGCGAAGCACCAGCTGGAGATCGCCGCCATCAACGTCAACGTGAAAGCCGAGCCAGAGTTTAGGAACGGCGGCCTGACCTCCACCGACCCCGCCATCCGGGCGCGCGCGGCGCAGTTCATCAGGGAGGCCAAGGACTTCGCCCAGGCGGCCGGGGCCAACAAGGTCACCTGCTGCCCGTTGGGGGACGGGTACGAGTTCGCCTTCCAGTGCGACTACGCCCAGATGTGGAAGTACCTGGTGGAGACCTTCGGCGAGGCAGGGAGCTACAAGCCGGAGATCCCGCTGTTCATCGAGTACAAGCCCAGCGAGACGCGCGGCCGCTGCTTCGTGGACACGGCCGCCAAGACGCTGTGCCTGCTGAACGACATCGGCATCCGGCAGATGGGCGTTACCGTGGATTTCGGCCACTCCAAGTACGGACAGGAGAATCCGGCGGAGGTGGTGGCGCTGCTGGCGAACAGCCGGTATCCATACTACATCCACATCAACGATAACAACGGGAAGTGGGACTGGGACTTCATGGTCGCCACCCACAACTTCCTGGAGTACGTGGAGTTCATCTTCTACCTGCAGGAGTATGGCTATCACGATTTCCTGACCTCGGACACGTCGCCGACCCGCTGGGACATCCGCGGCACCTTCGAGGTCAACACCCGGATGAGCCGGAAGATCTGGGACCTGCTCGGCGGCCTGGACCGGAAGGAGTTCAAGCGCCTGATCCAGGCGGGCGACTTCCTCCAGACGTGGCAGTTCATCGAGGCCAATATCCTGAAGCTCTAATGCTGCAGAGCGCATGGTCACCTCACCCAATGCGGCCAGGACGATGGACTATCGCTCGCCTCTCATTCGATGAGCCGGCACGCTAAAAGAGGAACAATCCGATGACTGTCACCCTCAGGGACATGGCGAATGCGGTCAGAGTGCTCGCGGTGGACACGCTGGTGCGCGCCAAGGATGGACACCCGGGGACGCCGACCGGCGGCGCGGATATCGCCACGACCCTGTTCAACCGGCATCTGAAGTTCGATCCGCTGGCTCCGCGCTGGCCGGACCGAGACCGCTTCGTCCAGTCCAACGGACACGGCTCGATGCTCCTCTACTCGCTCCTGCATCTGAGCGGATACGAGGCGATGTCCATGGAGCAGATCAAGAACTTCCGGGTGCTGGGCTCGCACACCCCGGGCCATCCCGAATACGCCCCCGATCACGGGGTCGAGGTCACCACGGGGCCTCTGGGGCAAGGGATCGCCAATGCCGTCGGCATGGCGGTGGCCGAACGGATGTTGAACGCCCAGTTCGGCGGCGCCATCGTCGATCACTACACCTATGCGCTGGTCGGCGACGGCTGCCTGATGGAGGGCGTGGCGCACGAAGTGATCTCGCTCGCCGGCCATCTGAAACTCGGCAAGCTGATCGTCCTCTACGACGACAACCAGATGACCGACGACGGGGTGATCGGGCAGGCAATCTCGGAAGACTACATGCAGCGTTTCGCTTGCGCCGGTTGGCATGTACAGGAATGCGACGGTCATGACCCCGACGCCATTTCGGCGGCGATCGAGGCGGCGAAACGGGACGACCGTCCGTCGATGATCCGCTGCCGTACCTTGATCGGGTTCGGTGTGCCGCGCATCGAGAACAATCGGGCGGCGCACGGAGGCAAGCTGAACGAGGGCGATGCGCGGGCGATCCGCGAGAGGCTCGATTGGAAGCACGATCCCTTTGTCATTCCGAATGAAATCGTTACCGAATGGCGCAAGGCGGGGGAGCGCGGTGCCGGTGCACGCGCCGCATGGCAAGCCCGCGTCGACGCTTTGGATCCGGCGACGCGAGCCGAATTCCAGCGCCTTGTCGAGGGGCGGTTGCCCGACGGATGGGAGAAGGCCCTGCTGGCCTACAAGAAGGCCCAGGTCGAGGAACAGCCGGAGCGTTCCACCATCGGCACGTCCGGTGAAATCTCGCGTGTGCTGTCGCACGCCATTCCAGAACTTGTCGGCGGCGCCCCGGATCTCGAGGCGGCGACCCAGCACAAGCGCGACATGAAGCCGTTCACCGCCGAAAACCCGTCCGGCCGTTACATTCACTACGGAGTGCGTGAGCACGCCATGGGCGCGATGATGAACGGCATGGTCGCCCACAGGGGCGTCGTGCCCTTTGGCGTCACCTTCCTCGTCTTCTCGGACTACATGCGGCATGCCATACGGCTGTCGGCGATGATGTCGCTGCCGGTGATCTGGGTCTTCAGCCACGATTCCATCGGCATCGGCACCAACGGCCCGACCCATCAGCCGGTGGAGTACCTGCCGTCGCTGCGCGCCATACCGAATCTATGGGTTTTCCGGCCGTGCGACGCGGTCGAGGCGGCCGAGTGTTGGCAGTTGGCGGTCGCGAATCGAAACAACCCCTCGGCGATCATCAATTCCCGGCAGCCGCTGAAGACGCTACGCAAGACCTATTCCGAGGAGAACCTGTGCGCCAAAGGGGCCTACATCATGGCCGAGGCCGAGAGTGGCGCGCGGCGGGCGACGATCTTCGCCACCGGCTCGGAGGTCGCCGTGGCGTTGGAGGCGCGTGAGACGCTCCAGGCCGCCGGCGTGCCGACGGCGGTCATCTCGGTTCCGTGTTGGGAGCTGTTGTGGGAGCAGGAGGCGGATTACCGTGCGGCAGTCATCGGCCGCGGCACCGCCCGGGTGGCGGTGGAGGCGGCGACGCGGCTCGGCTGGGAGCGGTTCGTCGGCGAGGACGGCGGCATCATCGGCATGACCAGTTTCGGCGCCTCGGGCGCCGTCGCCGACCTGTTCCAGCATTTCGGCATCACCGCCGCCCAAGTGGTCGCGGCGGTCAGGGAACGGCTCTGAGCATTCTCACCTGCCGGCCGCTGTTTCGTGGATACGGCGGCCAAGACCCTCTGTCCGCTGAACGACATCGGGGTCCGGCAGATGGGCGTCACGATGGATTACGGGCATTCGAAACACGGTCAGGAGAATCCGGCCGAGGTCCTCACGCTTCTCGCCAACAGCCGCTACCCGTATTACATCCACATCAACGACAATAACGCCAAGTGGGACTGGGACTTCATGGGGACCAAGTAATGTGGTAGGAGGCGTGGCGGCTCTTGTGGCTCTTCCGCGCCTACTTCACAATGCGCGGGGGAAGCCGTGGCGAGCGAGGATAGCGGCGATGGCCTGACGCTGTTCCCCGGTCGCGGGAGCGAGCGGCGGGGACGGGATGCCGTTGCCGAGGCCGCAGAGGGCGCAGGCGGCCTTGAGGGCGGGCAGCCAGTGGCCGTGGGTGTGCAGGGTGCAGAGGTCCGTGATCTGTTCCTGCAGTTTCGCGCAGGCGGCGGCGTCAGCCTTGATTGCAGCGCGGTGCAGGGTGACGAAGAGGGCCGGCGCGAAGTTGGCCATGCCCGGGACCAGGCCGTCGCCCCCCAGGAGCAGGCTTGACGACGCGAAGTGCTCGTTTCCCTGCAGGACCCGGAAGGCGGCCCGGTGCTTCTTGATCGCCAGGAATCCCTGAAAGGCCTCGAAGTC
>JBGPQZ010000065.1:0-12800 GCA_041489335.1 Methylomirabilia bacterium | reverse complement strand
GATGACCCGCGGGGCCTCATCCCCGATGGGATCGAAGTCCGTCATCTTTCGGCCGAAGACCTCGTCCAGCTTCGTGGCCGCGGCCAACGTCTCGGCGATCTTCGCGGCTTGGCGGGCGTAGGCAGCCTGGCCCGCGGGGTCCGTCACGATCAGGGCCGTCTGGGGGCGGTTGCTGACGACCGCGGTCAGGGAGTTCAGGAATCCCAACAGATTGCCTTGGCCACGCTCGGACAGCTTGGCCATGTAGATGACCAGCTCGTCGAGGAGGATGAGCACCAGCCCTGCGGGCAAAATCCCCTTCAGTTGCGCCTCGTGCGGTGTGCCTTCGGGGTCGTCGGCTTTCCCGAGGGCCTTCAATGCTTTCTCCCCGCCACACTGCCAGAAGATCTCGCCCCAGAGGCTATGCACCTTGTGGGAGCCGTGCATGCCGAAGATGGGGACACCGGCCTTGCTGGCGTCCACGGCGATGACCTCGACCTTCTTGGGTCGCCCTGCGGCGGGAAGCAGCTCCGTGCCGAGCGAGGCATCGTCAATGTGGCTGGCGAGATGCCAGAGTGCCATGAGCGTGTGCGTCTTGCCGCCGCCAAACCCTGTACTGAGGCGCACTGCAACCCCGCCCTGCCTTGGGTCGGCCAGGCGTCCGAAGATCGCCTGCACGATCTTGCAAAGCGGCTTGGCGGGGTGTGTGTTCCGGAAGAAAGTCTTGGCATCTTTGTAGACCTTCGGCACGTTCTCGCCGGACACCAAGCTTCCGAAGTCCGCGGCGAAGATGGTGTCGTCGAGGTCCCCCCGCAGAACCTCTTGGCGAGGTGCACAGGATCCTTTCACGCCCATGAGCCTATCCTCATAATCTGTTTACGCGGAGTGGCAAGAAGAAGGAACGCCGACCTCGGGTGGAGAATCGGCGCACGGTCCATCCTTGGCTCCCTCCAGATCAATCGCGTCTTCCCTTCTCGTCACGTCCGGGGTCACCCGAAGGTATTTGATGCTTGTATCACAAACTCCTGGCTTGCGCAACGAACGGGACCGGTGCGGAGGCTCCTCTTCTTCGGCGTCCGCCAGAGTGGTGAGGGAACGGCTTGCGGGTTGGAACGTCAGGCGACGGACAGAGTGGTGAGCGGAGGGGGGCAGACAAGAATGACGGGCACCCGAATACCGGGCGCCCGTCATTGCGCGCAACACATGGAAGGACGTTCGCCTTACCGCGCCAGCTCCACCCGGCGGCCCTCCTGGGCCGAGACGTAGCCGGCGTAGATGACCTCGACGGTCTCGTGGGCCAGGAGCAGGCCCGAGAGCGGCTCTCGCCCCTCGCGCACGGCGTCCACGAAGTCCTCCATCTCCTGGGGATAGCCGCGCATCCAGTCCTCGTCCGGGCTGGGGAACTGCCAGCCGCCTTTCGTCTCGACCTTCTCGGTGATGTACTCGTCGCCCCAGATCTGTCCGTCGGGGGCGTACACCTGGAGGCTGGTGTTGGGGTTGATGTTCACCTGGACCACGCCGTTGGAGAGGTACGCGGTCACCAGGTTCTTCACGCCTCCCAGGCTGACGTCGGTAGAGAACACCGTGGCCTTGGTCCCGTCCTCAAACGTGAGGATCGCCGCCGACCAGTCTTCCACGTCCTCCCAAGAGGTCACCAGGTACTTCTTGGCCTCGGCCTGGAAGGCGGGCACCTTGGTGAGCTGGGCCACATCCGCCAGGACCGACTTCACCCGGATCGGCTTCCCGAACTTCTTCAGCCCTTCGTAGTGCTTCAGGTGGATGACGGCGCCGATGGGATGGGAGCCCATGCGCAGCATGGAGCCGCCCCCCGCCGTCAGCCACCGTCGGGAGTAGGCCGCGTGCGAGCCGGAGTGGCTCTCCTCGGCCCGGATGTCGAGGAGCGTCCCTCCGCTCGCGTCCATCAGCCGCCGCAGCTTTGCCACCGGCGGCGCGTACACGAAGTTCTCCGCATACCCCATGATGACCTTGTTCCGCCGGCAGGCCTCGACCACCGCGTCGGCGTTCTGCATGGCCTCGGCGAACATGGCCTGTCGGGACATCGCGGCCGCCTCGGCGAAGCAGCCGGTGAGCGGTTTCTCCACCACGAGATGCTTGCCGGCGTTGGCCGTGTCGATGGCCAGCGTGTGGTGGAGGCCCGTCACCACCGGGAGCGTCACGAGCCGGATGTCCTTCCGCTCCAGCATCGCCCGGTGATCGGTGTAGACGTGCGGGATGTTGAACCGCTCGGCGAACGCCTCCGCGCTCTCCTTGGTCTTGGAGCAGACGGCGACGATCTCGCACTTGCCCCCCCGGATCCTGCTCAGGGCGTTGGCGTGCAAGTCCGCCGCAAACCGCGACCCGATGAAGCCGATTCCCACCTTCTCCATGGATGTCCTTCCTCCATTCCTCGGCTCTCGGCTCTCGGCTCTCCGTCACAGCTTGAAGAGCGTGGGGAGGAACAGCACTAGCCACGGCCAGAACGCCATGATGATCAGATCGATGATCAGGATGAGCGTATACGGGATCAGCGGCTGGATCGTGTCCGACAGCTTGATCTTGGCGATGCTGCAGATGATCACCAGGCACAGCCCGATCGGCGGGGCGATGATGGCGACCCCTATCGTGGCGATCACCAGCTCCGCGAAGTGCAGCGGGTGCAGGCCGACCGTCTGGGCGATGGGATACAGGATGGGGAAGAAGATCAGGATGGCCGGCAGGCCGTCCAGGATCATCCCGAAGAAGAGGAAGACGGCGATCGTCATGAGCAGGAAAACGGTCTTGCCCCCGCCGAGTACCGTGATGAAGTCGCCGATCATGCGCGGCACCTGGTGGGTGGCCAGGATCCAGGAGAACCCGGTGGCGGCCCCGACCAGGAGCGAGACCACGCCGGTCATCACCGCGGTATCCACCAGAATCTTGTACAGGTCCTGCCGCGTGATCTCCTTGTAGACGAAGAAGGAGACGATGAAGGCGTACACCGTGGCCACCGCGGCCGCCTCGGTGGCCGTGAAGATCCCGCCGAAGATCCCGCCGAAGATGATGACCGGCGTCATCAGCGGAATCACGCTGTCTCGGATGGAGATGAACACCTCCCGAAAGCTCGGCTTCTCCTGCGTAGCGCCCGGGAGGATCCCTCTGACGGACTGCATATATATAAGCACCATCAGGGTCAGGGCCATGAGGAAGCCCGGCAGGAATCCCCCCATGAACAGGCCGGCGATGGAGATGTTCGACATCGCCCCCAGTACCACCATGTTGAGGCAGGGCGGAATCATCATCCCCATCCCGGTGGCGGCGGCGACGATGGAGGCCGCTCGGGCCGCCGGGTACCCGGCCCGCACCATGGACGGCAAGAGGAGGGCGCCGATGGCGGAGGCGTCCGCGATCGACGAGCCGGAGATCCCGGAGAAGAATATCTCCGACACCACGACCACGAAACCCAGCCCCCCCCGGATGTGCCCGACCAGGTTCGAGGCCAGGCGGACCAGCCGCTGGGAGATCCCACCCTGCTCCATCAGGCCGCCGGCCAGAATGAAGAGCGGGATGGCCAGGAAGGGGAAGGTGTCGATGCCGGAGTAGAGCTTCATCGTGACGGTGGACATGGGAATGGCGCCGTGCTCCAAGAGCGCCAGGATGCAGGCCAGCACCATGGAGAACGCCACCGGCACATTGATGGCCAGGAGGAAGATGAAGCTCCCGAGGAGGACCAGGATCGTGGTCATCGCTGATGGCCCTCCTCCGCCACCTGCCTCCAGCGTTGAACCTCGACCTGGATCAGGTAGACGATGATGAGGACCCCGCTCAGCGGAATCGGAAGAAACGCCCACGTATAGGAAAGATCCATCGTGGAGAAGGTCCGGGTCCGGTTGAAGCCCAAGATCGTCCACCCCTGGATAATCATCACCAGAGCCACGACCAGCATGACCAGGGGGGTCACGAGCTCGATCCGGCGGCGCCAGCGCTCCGGGAATTGCTTCACCACCAGCTCGATCCCGAAGTGACGCATCCTTTTCACCCCCAGCGCCGCCCCGACAAAGACCACCCACTGATACAGGAGCATGGCCAGATCTTCCGACCAGGCCAGGGGGGTCTGGAGGATGAACCGGTTGAACACCTGGATGAAGACCACCACGGCCAGCGCCACCATCAGGATCGCACAGGCCCACTCGATCAGGCTGTCAAATGCATTCTTCCACATCGCCTTCCCTCGACACACAGACCGAAAAAAGGGGGGAAGCAAGATCGGAGGCCGACCCCGCTTCCCCCGCATTCGGGCGCTTCCTACTTTTTCTTGGCCGCGCGCGCCTGCTCCAGCAGGTCCTTGCCGAACGCGTACTTCTTCACGAAGTTGTCGTACACCGGCTGGATCCGCTTCTCGAAGGTGGCCTTGTCCACGTCCGTCACCACCTGGACCCCCTTCTCCTTCAGGAAGCCGATGGCCTTGTTCTCCAACGAGACGTAGGCATCCAGGAAGAACTTCTCGGCGTCCTGGCCGGCCGCCATGATCTCGGCCTGGACGTCCTTGGGCAGGTTTTCCCACCACTTCTTGTTGGCGATGAAGGTGCTCACCGACCAGAACTGCTCGGTCAGGGAGTAGACCTTGGAGACCTCCCAGTGCTTCGAGGTCCAGTAGAGGGCCGGCGAGTTCTCGGCGCCGTCCAGGACCTTCTGCTGCAGGGCCAGGTACACCTCGCCGAAGGCCAGGGGGGTGCCGATCCCGCCCATCTCGTTGATGGCCTGGATCTGGATGTCGCTGGGCTGGACGCGGATCTTCATCCCCTTCAGATCCTCGGGCTTCCGGACCGGCTTGCTGGCATAGATGCTCCGGCCCCCGTCATCTACCCAGAACAGGCCCACCAGGCCCAGCCTCGGCTGGAAATCGTCCACGAACTTCTTGCCCACGTTGCTGCGGATGACCTTCCACAGATCGTCCCGGCTGTTGAACAGGTAGGGCAGGTCCCAGACCTTCGATTCGGGAATCCACTCGCCGGCGAACGAGGCGGGCATCTTCGCCATCTCGATGCTGCCGGTCTGCACGCCCATGAACAGGTCCTTGGTCTGGCCGAGCTGGGCGCTGTGGAAGACCTGGATCTCCATCCGGCCCTTGGTCCGCTCCTTCACCTTGTCGGCGAAGAACTGCATGGTCGTGGAGTGGGGGTGATCCGGCGAGAGAATGTCGGCGATCTTCGCGGTGATCTTCTGCTGTGCCTGGGCGACTCCCACCACGCCGGCCAGGGCCACCAGCCCCACCAGGGCCACGATCATGAACCGCACATATCGCTTCATGGACAAACCTCCTCCTCGACCCGCGAGGTTGACGAGAAAGAACATAGGATCCCGCGGCGAGGGCATCCCGCCGCGAACAGGCCCACTGGGTCTCCTCGGCGCGATCCAAATTGCCCTCTGGGCCTCCCGGTGTCAAGGAGAAACTCCCGAATGCACGCCCCCTCGCACCACCGCCCGCGGTCCGGCGCACCCGCCTTCGACCGCGGCGGCTCAGCCGATCCCGAACAGGCGGATCAGGCTGAAGCTGATCACGGCCATGAAGGTCGCGGCGCACAGCCCCGCGTAGAACGGCCGGAGCCCGATCGCCCGCAGGGCGGCGAGGTTGGTCTCCAACCCCACGCCGGCCAGGGCCACGACGATGAGGAAACCCGAGGCGGTCTTGAGGAGGTCCAGGATGGCCGGCGGCAAGACGCCCAGGGAGTTCAGGACGGCCAGGCCCACGAACCCGAGGACGAAGCCGGGGACGGCGTTGCGCCACGACATCCCGCGCCTCCCCGCCGCCGCCCCCTGCTCTCGCGCCCGGGCGAGGTAGACCGAGCTCAGGAGGACGATGACGGGCGCCATGAACAGATTGCGGGTGAGCTTCACCACCGTCGCCACCTCTCCCGCCCGCTGGCTGTAGATCAGCCCGGTGGCCACCACCTGGCTGGTGTCGTTCACCGCCGTGCCGGCCCAGGTCCCGAAGAAGACGTCCGAGAGCCCTAGGAGGTGCCCCAGGAAGGGATAGAGGAGGACGGCCAGCAGCCCGAACACCGTGATCGTGGCCACCGCCAGGGACGTCTCCTCTTCGCGCGCCTCGATGGCGGGCGCCGTGGCCACGATGGCCGAAACCCCGCAGATGGACGTCCCCACGCCGATCAGGGTTCCCAACCGATCCGACATGCCCATGCGCATGCTGATCCCGCGGACCACGAGGATGGCCAGAACGATGCAGATCGCCACGATCAGGACCGAGCGGCCCCCCGTGCGCAGCACCTGGGCGAGGCCGAGCTGCGCCCCCATCAGGGCGATCCCGATGCGCAGGAGCCTTTTCACCGCGAAAGTCGCCCCGGCCTTGCATGCCGCGGGAAGCCCGATCAGGTTCCGGATCAGAATCCCCAGGACGATGGCGATGGCCACACCACTCACGACCGTCTTGCCGCTGACCGTGATCTGGTGCTGGAGGAAGAGCGCCGGGGCTGCGATCAGGCACAACAGCAGGAGCCCGGGCACGTATTTCAGCAATCCGCTGCCCCCCGATTTCCCTTCCCCCACGGGAAAGACCCAGCGGGCCGTCAGGACTCGCACCGCGCCACCCGCGTCTCGTCCAGCCATCGCGCGGCTGCCCGCAGCTCCTCCGGCGTGTTCACGTTGCAGAAGCAGCGCAGCTCCGGGTCCAGCCGGCGGAGCTCCTCGGTGGGCACCCGGCGGACGCGGACCCGAGAGAACAGGGACTCGACCTTCAGCCGGTCCTCCGCCAGCATGGCCTCGATGCTGGGCAGGCAGCGTTTGGCATAGACCGCGTGCAGGGGCTCGAAGCCGGCCGCGGACCAGGGGACCACCACGTCGGAGCCCTCGGCCCGGTCCGTCAGGTACGCGACGACCCCCGGATCGACGAAGGGCATGTCACAGGCGATGCAGAAGGTGTACGGATGTCCGCTCTCGGACAGCGCAGTGTAAAGACCCCCCAGGGGGCCCTTGTCGGGGATACGGTCGGGGCTGACGGGCGCCCCGAGGTCCGCGTAGGCGGTGCGCAGCTCGGCGATGATCAGGATCTCCGGGAAGAGGGGGCGGAGCGCCTCGACGATTCCCTCGATCATCCGCCGCCCCCCCACGGGGAGGAGCGCCTTGTCGCGTCCCATGCGGATCGACCGGCCCCCGGCCAGGATGGCCGCGGTCATGGGGCGCGCGATCGGCGGGTGTGCTGGCAGGCTCACGGCTCCTGCCCGCGGACGCGAAGCTCGATGGCGGGACCCCGCGACAGGTCCTGCCCGGTCCCGACCAGGCTCCGGACCACGCGGGCCAGGATCTCCGCCGTCTGGGCATCCAGGTCCACCCGGCGGCCTCCGACCAGGAGGTCAACCCGCGGGCCTTCCCCGCGCAGGAACTCCCGCTCGATGAAGTCCGCCAGAGCGGCGACGTCTTCCAGCCCGAACTGGGGCACGGACGCCCCCGTCTCGCGGTCGGAGACCACGGCCACCAGGCGATCCTCCGGACCGCAGAGGAGCGGGGCCGCCTGCGCGGCCCGGCTCACTTCGATCTTGGGCATGGGCCCCGACTTCCCGCCCTCGGTCAGGACCAGGTCCACGTCGAAGAGCGCGCGGTGGGTGATCTCGTCGAGGGAGAGCTCCCCGGAGAGGTCGCGAACCGTGAAGAGGAACTGCGGCGCCGACAGGGCCACGGCGGACGCCCCCGCCTGCTTGTGGCGCCAGGAGTCCTTGCCGGGCACGTCCACGGTCACCGGGCCGTGGTAGTGATGCTTGATCGTGCCCACCCGCCGGCCCCGCGCGGAAAGCTCGCGGATGAGCTTCTCCAAGAGCGTCGTCTTGCCGCTGCCGGACCGGCCGACCACCGAGAGAATGGGGATCACGCCGCACCCGCCGGGGAGGGGTTACTCCTCACCCTCCTCCTGCTCGACCACTTCCAGATCCCCCAGGACCTCCAGGCCCTCCTCCTCGTACTCGCCCATGAGCAGATCCTCGGAGGCTGCCGCGGCCATCGGGGCCTCCACTGCGGGCTCCTCCTCTTCGATCGGCTCTTCGGCTTCGACCGTCACCTCGTCCGGAACCACTTCTTCGGCGCTCAGACTCCGATACCAGGTCGGCTTCGCCCCGGCCTCCTCGCGGGCCAGCTCGCCCAGGTTCTCCACCTCATAGCCGAGCTTCCCGGCGGCGATCTCCCCAAGGGCCTGGTAGGTCGACTTCACGTTGCGGATCTGCACCAGCGGGGCCGCCCCCCGGTTCAACTGCTTCGCCCGCTTCGCGGCCACGATGACCAGGCGATACTTGCTGTCCACGTGTTCCATGAGATCTTCGAAAGGCACTTGCGCCATACCGCTCACTCCTCTCTGCCCGTTCCGGCCCGCACCCTGCTCGCGCCCGCCTCTGGCGGGTTCCCGGCAAACGGGTTCACGCCTCCAAGAATCCGAGCTCCACCCGGCTGCTCCGACGGCGCTCCGCCAGGAGGATCGTCCGGAGTTCCTCCGCCGCCCGGGTGAATATGTCGTTCACGACCACGTACTGGTATTCGGCGTACTGCGCGACCTCCTCTCGCGCCCGCAGGAGCCGCTGCCGGATGTCGGCCTCGGCATCGCTGTGGCGGAGGCGGAGGCGCTCCTCCAGCATCGCCCACGAGGGAGGGACGATGAAGATCGACACCGCATCCGGGTAGCACCTCCGCAGCGCCGCGGCCCCCTGGGTGTCGATGTCCAGGATCACGTCCATCCCGTTCGCCAGGTACCGTTCGAGGGCGGCGCGGGAGGTCCCATAGAGGTGGCCGTGCACCACCGCCCATTCGGCGAACTCCCCCCGGGCCGCCATGGCGCGGAACGTCGGCTCGTCCACGAAGTGGTAGTCGCGGCCATCCACCTCGTGCGGGCGGGGCGCTCGCGTCGTGTGCGAGACGGAGTGGGCCAGGCTGGGGACCGCCGTCACCAGCCACTCGCACAGGGAGGTCTTCCCCGCCCCCGACGGGGCCGAGACCACGACGAGCATGGGCCGCGCCGTCACCCGCCTCACCTCCCGTCCGCCTGCGGCGGGCTACTCCAGGTTCTGGACCTGCTCGCGGAGGCGCTCGATGGCGGTCTTCAAGCCCACCACCTCGTGGGTCAAGCCGGCATCGGCCGACTTGGAGCCGGTGGTGTTGGCCTCGCGCTGCATCTCTTGCAGGAGGAAGTCCAGGCGGCGCCCCTGCGCGCCGGTCTGGGTCAGGGCCGCGCGAAACTGGACCAGGTGGCTCCGCAGCCGGTCGCACTCCTCCGCCACGTCCCCCCGGTCCGCGAGGAGCGCCACTTCCTGCTCCAGCCGCACCGGGTCGACGGCCTGCCCCGTAAGGAGGGCGGTCACCCGCTCGCGCAGGCGCTCGTGCTGAGCCAGCACCACCTCCGGCGCCCGCGCCACGATCCGGGCGAGGCCGGCCTCGACCTCGTCCAGGTGCCGGAGGAGCGCCTCGACCAGGGCGGCCCCTTCGCGGCACCGCATCTCGGCCAGGGCATCCAGGGCGGCCGTGAGGGCGGGCAAAAGGAGCACCCAGCCCTCTTCCAGCGTCTCCTCGGCCTCCTCGATCGCGATCAACTCGCGCTGGCCCGCCAGGCTCTCGAGCGTCACCTCCCCCGGCAGGTTGAGCTCCCGCTGCAGCGATCGCAAGAGCTCCACGTACTGCCTGATCAGCGGCAGGTCCGCCGCGAGACGCCGCGGGCGGCCATCCAGGTCCTTCTCCAGGACGGAGACCTCGAAATGCCCCCGCGCAAACCGCTGCTGGATGGCCTGCTGGACCTTGAGCTCGAGCCCGGCCAGGCGCTTAGGCAGGCGACAGCGCGCTTCCAGGAAGCGATGGTTGACGGACTGAACCTCCACCGTGTAGGTCCGCCCGCCCACGGTGGCCTCGCCCCGGCCAAAGCCGGTCATGCTCTGTCGCAACGTCGCCTCGCCCGCTCCTGAATTGAACCCCTTGAAAAGACTGGAGATGATACCCTAACTCGCCTATCCTGCAAAGTCAAATGGCTTGACAAATCCCGCCTTGTCTCCTATGGTCTATTGGTCATTTTCCCGGTCAAGGAGGTTGAAGGACGTGCCGATCTACGAGTACGAGTGTGAGACGTGCCATGACCGCTTCGAGGTCATGCAGAAGTTCAGTGACAAGCCGCGGAAGAAGTGCGTGAAGTGCGGCGGCCCCATCCACAAGATCCTGTCCGCGCCGGCCCTGGTGTTCAAGGGGACGGGCTGGTACGTGACCGATTACGCCAGCTCGGAGCGCAAGCGGGCCCAGAAGGCCGATGCGGGTGGCAACGGCAACGGGAAAGGCAGCGGGAACTCGTCCAGCGGCACCGCATCCTCCACCGCTAGTTCCACTTCTAGTAAGTCCGGTGACTGAACCACCAGACCCGTACCGACCTGCGCCCCGGGGGCCTGACCCCCGGGGCGTTGTCATTTCTGCCGCTTCCCCGCGAGGTCGCACAGAGGGGGCCGGCGTCAAGCCGGCCCCTTCGCCGTCGTGCCGAGCAGATGCCGGACCGATGCCGCCACCTCCGCCGGGGGCGCCGTCTCCACCGCCTTCGTCCGGCGCCGGCGGATTTCCACCACGCCTTCCTTCAGCGCCCGCGCCCCCACCGTCACCCGCACCGGGAGCCCAAGCAGGTCGGCGTCCTTGAACTTCACGCCGGGCCGCTCGTCGCGATCGTCGTAGAGGACCTCCAGCCCGGCGGCCAGCAGGTCCGCGTACAGCCGCTCCGCCAGGGCCGCCATCTGCGCGTCCTTGACGTTCACCGTGAGCAGGTGCACCTGGAAGGGGGCGATCGTCTCCGGCCAGATTATCCCGTCCTGGTCGTGGTTCTGCTCGATGGCCGCCGCCGCGATGCGGGCCGGACCGATGCCGTAGCTGCCCATGATGATGGGCCGTTCCTGCCCCGCCTCATCCAGGTACACCGCGTGCAGGGGCACCGAGTACTTGGTGCCCAGCTTGAAGATGTTCCCGATCTCGATGACGCGCTCCACCGTGAGGGGCGCCCCGCACGTCGCGCAGGCGTCCCCGGCGTCGGCCTCCCGAAGATCGGCGAACTCCGCCTGGAAATGCGTCCCGGGGACCACGCCTCGCAGGTGGGTATCCGGCTGGTTGGCCCCGGCCACGTAGCACCCGCTCCGGAGGGTCTCGTCGGCGATGATCCGGAGGGTGAGGCCCACCGGCCCGACGAAGCCCGCCTCGCCCCCCGTCGCCTGCACGATCTCCTCTCGCTGGGCGGGTCGGAAGGCGCCCAGCACCCGCGCGAGCTTCCGCTCGTGCAGCTGGTGGTCACCCCGCACCAGGGCCAGGACGGGGCCGCTCTCCGCCATCACGACCAGCGATTTGATGGTGAGCGCCGGCTCGATCGAAAGGCAGGCGCAGACCTCGGCGATGGTGCGTGCGTCGGGGGTGGGGACCTCTCCCAGCGTCCAGGCGGGGAAACGGGGCTGCGGGGCGCGCGAGACGGCCAGCTCCACGTTGGCCGCGTAGCCGCAGGCGTCGCAGAGGGCCACCCGGTCCTCCCCGGCCCCGCTCGGGGCCATGAACTCGTGCGAACCGGCGCCGCCCATCATGCCGGGATCGCTCTCCACCACGAAGTACTTCACGCCGCAGCGTTCGTAGATCTTACAGTAGGCCTGCCAGTGCGCCTCGTACTGCACCTCCAGGCCGGATGCGTCCCGGTCCAGGCTGTAGGAGTCCTTCATGACGAACTCCCGGGTCCTGAGCACCCCGCTCTTGGGCCGAGCCTCGTCGCGCTCCTTCGTCTGGATCTGGTACCAGGTCTGGGGCAGGTCCCGGTAGGAGCGGATCTCGCGCGCCGCCAGCCAGGCGATGACCTCTTCGTGGGTCATCCCCAGACACATGTCCCGCTGGTTCCGATCCTTCAGCCGGAACATCTCCCCGCCGATGGTGTCCCAGCGGCCCGACTGCTGCCAGAGCTCCGCCGGGAGGATGACCGGCATCGTGATCTCCTGCCCGCCGATGGCGTTCATCTCCTCGCGGATGATCCGGTTGATCTTCTCCATCACCCGCTGCCCCAGCGGCAGATAGACATAGATCCCGGCCGCCAGCTGGCGGACCAAGCCGGCGCGGATCATCAGCCTGTGGCTGATCGCTTCGGCGTCTGCCGGATCTTCTTTGAGTGTCGGGATGAGCGAACGTGTCCAGCGCATCGTGAAGCTCCTCTTCTCCAGCAGGCCAGCTGGCCCCGAGCAGTGCGGTTGAACCGCCAAGAGCGCACAGCACGCAAGGAAAGATCCCTCCTTGCGGTCTTGGCGAGCTTTGCGCTGCAATAGTTCGGATGGCCGCGGCCGGATATCGGCGCGCCGGTCGAACCAGCCAAACACAAAGGAGGAGGATACGCGCTCTATCCTCCCCCTCAATCCATGCGGGTGGCGGCCTCCGGTCCGCCGGCTAGCCCTCGTCCACGGCGGCGAGGCGCCGGACCTCCTCCACGAGGACGTCCGCCAGCTCCGACTCCTTGACCTTCCGCACGATCTGCCCCCGCCTGATCAGGAGGCCGACCCCCTTCCCTCCCGCGATCCCGATGTCGGCCCCGCGGGCCTCGCCGGGGCCGTTGACCGCGCAGCCCATGACCGCCACGTTCAGGGTCCGCCGGATCTTCAGGGCCGTGAGACGCTTCTCCACCTCTTTCGCCAGCCCCACGAGGTCGATCTCGACCCGACCGCAGGAGGGGCAGGCGATGACGTTCAGCCCCCGCCGCCTGAGCCCCAGGGCCTTCAGGATCTCGAACCCGGCCCGGATCTCTTCGGTGGGGTCCTCCGTCAGGCTGACCCGGATGGTGTCCCCGATCCCCTCGGCCAGGAGCGTCCCGATTC
>JBGPQZ010000064.1:0-12840 GCA_041489335.1 Methylomirabilia bacterium | reverse complement strand
GTCCCACAGGCAGACCTTGCAGGCACTGGTGCCGATGTCGAAGGTGAGGATCGTCTCGGCTCTCACTCAGGGCTTCACCATGATCTTGAGGCCCTTACCCTCCCGGAGAGCAAGGATGGCCTCCTTCGTCTGCGCCAGGGGATACTCCACGCCGAGAAGCGGCTGCAGATTCAAGTGCGGCAGCCAGCGCACGGCCCGGTGGAACATATACGGGCGCAGGAAGGCGGCCTTGATCTGGATCTCCTTGTCGAACAGCTGGAAGGGCCGGACCTTGGCGACCGCCTCCGGGTCGGCCACGCCCATGACGAAAACGGTCCCCCCCTTCTGCACGAGGTCGATGCCCTGCTCCAGCAGCGCGGGGTGCCCGAGGCAGTCGAAGACGATCTCCGGCCCCAGGCCGTCCGTTTGCTCCTTCACGAAGACAGCCAAATCCTGTCCTTTCGGATCCACGGGAATGCCGCCGACGGCCTTGACGATCTCCCGCCGGTGGGCGCGGGGCTCCGAGACCAGGACCTTGCTGATGCCGCTGTGGAGGAGGAGCTGCGTCATGATGCACCCGATCGTCCCGCCCGCCAGAACCAGGGCGACGTCCCCGGAGCGGACCTTGGCCAGGTCCACGGCGTGCAGGACGCAGGCCACCGGCTCGGCCAGGGCGCCGAACTCGAAGGACAGGCCGTCCGGGAGCGTGTGGACCAGCTTCTCGGGTATCAAGGCGTACTCGGCAAACCCTCCGGGATGGGCGTAACGGTGATTGCACTGGTGCTCCCGCCCGTCCCGGCAGAAGTAGCAGCGCTCGCAGGAGAGTCCGGTCTCCGCGGCCACGCGATCGCCGACCTTGACGTTTGTGACCCCCTTCCCGATCGCCGACACGACCCCGGTATACTCGTGCCCGATGACCCGGGGCGGCTTGAACATCGGGAACTTGCCCTCGAGAATATGCACGTCGGTCGCGCAGACGCCGCAGGCTGCCACCTTGATCTGGACGTCAAAGGGGTCCTTCGGTTCCGGGATGGGGAGGTCGTCAATGTCCAGCTGCTCGATGCCCTTCCAGACCGCTGCCTTCATCGTCACGGCTCCTTTCGAGATGCGCTCGCGGGGATCTCGAGGCCCCGGGCGCGGAGGAAAGCGTGCACCTCGTCCACGCGAGGAATGCCGCTCCGACCCCCCAACCGCGTGCACTTCAAGGCGGAGACGGCATTCGCGAACGCGAGTATATCCCTGGCCTCCCACCCCTGCAACAGGCCGTACATGAACTCTGAGCGATGAACCATGAGCGTCAGTTGAGTTGCAGGCCGCCGCAGACGTTCACGGTCTGCCCCGTGATGTAGCTCGCCTCGTCCGAGGCCAGGAACGTGTAGAGGTTGGCCACGTCCTGCGGGGCCTCGATGCGCCCCAGGGGGATGTTCGCCACCCGCGCCTGCTTCACCGAGCCGACGGGCTTGCCCTCCAGCGCCGACCACTCGCGGTCGATGCTCACCCACATGTCGGTGTCCACGATGCCCGGCGCCACGGCGTTGACCCGGACGCCGTCCTTCGCCAGCGCCAGGGCCAGGCCCTGCGTGATGGCGATCACGGCGAACTTGGAAGCGCAGTACGGGATCAGCATGGGCTTCCCGACGCGGCCCGAGATGGAGGCGGCGTTCAGGATGACGCCCGTCTTGCGCTTGACCATCTCGCGCGCCACCGCCTGCGCGCAGAAGAACACCGCCTTGGCGTTCAGGTCCAGCGTCCGGTCCCAGTCCGTTTCGGTGAGCGTGAGCGGCTCGCGGACCAGCGTGATGCCCGCGTTGTTCACCAGGATGTCGATCTGGCCGAACTCGCGGAGCGCGGTCTCGATCATCCGCTGGATGCCGGCCGCCTGCGTGACGTCCACTTGCAGCGGGACGGCCTTCCGGCCGAGAGCCCGGATCTCGTTGGCAGTCTCTTGGCTGGCGGCGAGGTCGAGGTCGGGCACCAGGATGTCGGCCCCTTCACGGGCGAAGGTGAGGGCGGTGGCCTTGCCGATGCCCCGGCCGGCCCCGGTGATGATGGCGCTCTTGCCGATGAGTCGCATGGGAGTCTCCTGACCAATGACCAATGACCAATGACCAATGACGAATGACGAGTGGGGGCGACGTTCCTTAGCCTTTCACGGCGCCGAAGGTCAGGCCGCGGACGATGTGCTTCTGGATGAAGAGGGACAGGATCAGGACAGGCAGCGTGATGATGGTAGCCGCCGCCGTCAGGCCGCCCCAGTTGATCTCCTCGTAGGAGAGGAAGTTGTAGACGGCGATGGGGAGCGTCCGGGTCTTGAAGCCGGCGATGATGAGCGAGAAGAGGAAGTTGTTCCACGAGAAGATGAAGCCCAGGATGGCGGTGGCCACGATGCCCGGCTTCACCAGCGGCAGGGCCACGCGCAGGAAGGCGGAGAAGTTGGAGCAGCCGTCGATGCGGGCGGCCTCGATCAGCTCGCCGGGCACGTCCTCGAAGAAGCCGATCATCACCCAGAGGACCAGGGGCAGGGCCACGATCAGGTGGGTGAGGATGAGGGCGGCGTAGGTGTCGATCATCTTCGCCTTGGTGAAGAGGATAAACCAGGGGATGAGATAGGCGATGCCCGGCGCCATGCGCGCCGTGAGGATGGCCAGGGCGATCCCGGTCTGCTTGAACCGGGCCACGGCGTAGGCGGCCGGGAGCCCCAGGATCAGGGCCAGGCCGGTAGAGCCCGCGGCCACGATCAGGCTGTTCAGGGTGAACTGGAAGAACGGGTTCTTGATGAACACCTCGCGGTAGTTCTGCAGCGTCGGCATGAAGACCCAGACGGGCGGGTAGGCCGTGTTCTGGACCTGGGTCTTCAGCGACGACAGGAGCATCCACGCCAGCGGGAAAAGGAACGGAAGCAGGATGAGGACCAGGATCAGGTACGTCCACGGGCTCTCGCCCGATCGTCGCAGCATGTTCATTCCTTCAATGCAAAATGAGAAACCGACAACCGACAACCAGGCAATGGCTGCCCCTTGGTCGGTTTTTCAGTGTCGGTTGTCGATTGTGCGTTGTCTCATCTCACCAGGATCCGCGCCGCACCTTGATCAGGACCAGGCTTACCCCCAGGACGAGGGAGAACAAAATGACCAAGAGCGAGCAGGCGTAGCCGATATGAAAATAGAACAGGCCCACCTGAAAGGTGTAGACGTTCAGCGTCTCCGAGGCGAAGCCGGGGCCTCCCGCCGTCATGACATAGATGATGTCGAACGTCTTAAGGCAATCGATGGCCCGGAAGAGCAGGGCCACCATGATGGTCGGACGCAGCAGGGGCAGAGTGATGCGCCAGAACATCTGGGCCGGTGTCGCGCCGTCGATGAGGGCGGACTCGTACGGCTCGAGGGGCAGCGTGGCCAGGCCGGCCAGGGTGATCAGCGTGATGAGCGGGGTCCACTCCCAGGTGTCCACCACGGCCAGGGCCGGGATGACCAAGTGGGCGTCGCTCGCCCACTTGTAGGGCCCCAGGCCCACCAGGCCCACCAGGTAGTTCATCACGCCCAGGGTGGGGTTGTACATCATCATCCAGACCAGGGCGATGGCGACCGGCGTGGCCACCATGGGCAGGAGGAAGATGGAGCGGAAGAACCCCTTGCCGCGGAACGACCGGTTGAGGAGCAGGGCCCGCGCGACACCGAAGATCACCTGCAGGGCGGTGGCCAGCGCCGTGAAGTAGATGGTGAGCCAAAAGGCGTTCCGGAACCGCTCGTCCTGGGTGAAGGCCCGCTTGAAGTTCGCCAGGCCGATGAACTCCGGCGTGGTGAGGCTGCTGGCGAACCAGGAGTGCAGGCTCATGTAGACCGTGTAGAAGACCGGGAACACCATCAGAATGAAGACGACGACGGCGGCCGGGGTGGTGAAGAACAGGACAGGGTGCCGCTCCGCGAAGAGCGACCAGCCGGAGATCGTCCCGGGTGCCGGCGTTTCGGTGTGCGTGTGGTCAGTCATGGACCTGTGCGAGCAAACGGGAGGAGGCCCGTGAGGGACCTCCTCCCGCGGTCTCGACGGCAGAATGCGGATACTTACTTCTCGGTCTCCGCCATGATGCGCTTCATGTCGGCGGCCGCCTTGTCTGCCGCCGCCTTCACGTTGCCACCCTGGATGGAGGTGACGATGGCCGCACCCACGGCATCCCGCACCTCGGCGACGGCCACGACCGGTGGGTTCCAGAACGGCGTGCCAACCTTGGAGCCCTCGGCCAAGGATACGGCCAGGTCGGCCGGAACCTTCGCCTTGCCCTTCGGGTCCTTCCACACGGAGTCGCGGGCGCCGAGCACGCCTGCCTCGCTCTGGAGCTTGAGCACCTGCTCCTTGTTCGTGACCCACTGCAGGAAGAGCCAGGCAGCCTTCTGGTTCTTGCTGGTCTTCGGGATGCCGAGACCCCAGGGGGCCACGGTTCCGCCGGGGTGGTTGTTGGGACCCTTCGGGAACACGGCGTACCCCACCTTGCCGATGATCTTGGACTTCTGCGGGTCCTCGATCACCGGGAACAGGGAGTTTGCATCCAGCCAGATCGCCGCCTTGCCCTGGGAGAAGATGGAGCTGGCCTCGTACCAGTGGTTGTTCTCCGACCCAGGAGGCCCGTAGAGGCGGAGGAGGCGGCCCCACATGTCGATGGCCTTGACGGCCTCCGGGCTGTTGATGGCGGGCTCGCGGCTCGGCGTGAGCCAGGTGCCGTTCATGGCGAAGAGCATCCCCGCAAACTGGGACGTCGCGGCGGCCCGCTTGCCTCGGGCCACGAAACCGAAGCCGGGCTGGCCGTCATCCGTCATGGCCTTGCCATTCAACGCCTTGGCGGCGGCTTCCAGCTCGTCCAGGGTGGTCGGGACCTTCACGTTGTATTTCTGGAAGACGTCCTTCCGATACATGAGGGCCGAGTTTTCTATCTGAATCGGCGGGCCGATCAGCTTGCCCTCGATGCTCATGGCGTCGCGTGCTTTGTCGAGGAAGTCGTTCCAGTTATAGTCGGAGGCGGTGAGGGATGGATCCTTCAGAAACTCGTCCACCGGCTGATACCAGCCGGCCCGCATGTACTTCAGGCCCTCCTGCCCCGGCATCGTCATGAAGACGTCCATGCTGCTGGCGCCGGAGGTCAACTCCACCAGGGTCTTGGCGCGGAACTGATCCTCGGGATAGACCTCGATGACCAGTTTCATGCCGGTGAGCGCCTCGAAATTCTTGAGGTGAGGCTCGATGCCGGCCTGCCAGGGGTGCTTGTTGAGGAGCACGCGAAGCTGCGTGCCCTTGAACTGCTGCCAGTTGAACTGGGCCGCCTCCGCGCTCGCCAGGGTCAGGGTCAGCAACCCCAAGATGAGGCCGAGAGCCCACCAGTGCCGCAACGTACGCATGGGACAACCTCCTCTGAAGTGGTTGACGAGAGCACGCCTGCCGCAAGGCAGCAGGCCCGTTCCGGATCCGTGAATGGTGCCTCCGGATAGACTAGGTAGCACATCTCCCCCTCCCGAATCAAGGACGAGAGGCCCGGCGCGGGAAGATGTCTGCTCCAGGGCACGATGGCCGGGGTCGCCTCACGGCGTCTGCGACGCGCCCGATGGCGGGCGCTCGGTGGCGGCCAGGATCTCCTCGAGCCGTCGGGCCGCCGCGTCGGCCGCCGCCCGCACGTCCTCGCCCTTGAGGGCCGCCGTGACGGCGGCGCCCACCGCCTCCCGGGCCGAGGTCACTGCGACCATCGGCGGAGCCCACTGCGGATGCCCGACCCGCGCGGCCTCCTGGAACGATCGGGCGAGGTCGGGAGGAATCTCGGTCCGGGCCCAGCGGTCCTGCCAGAGCGACTGGCGCCCGACGAGGATCTCGTTGGCCAGCGCCCGCCGGACCATCTCTCTTCCCGCAGCCCACTGCAGGAACAGCCAGGCGGCCTTCGGGTTCGCACTCCGCTTGGCGACGGCCAGCCCCACCGCGGCGACGGTCGCGCCGGATCCGTTCCGACCGGCCGGGAAGAGGGCATAGCCCACCTTGCCCGCCACCTTGGACTTCTCGGATTTCTCCAGGAGGGGGAAGATCGAGCTCCCCTCGATGTACATGGCCGCGCCGCCCGCCATGAAGACGGCCGAGGCCTCTTCCCAGTCCAGCTCCGCCAGGTTGGGCGGGGCGTACTTCCCGGCCAGGCGGCTCAGGTACTCGAGGGCCTCGCGGCCGGTCGGCCCGTTGATCCCGGGTCGGCCGCGGTCATCGAACCAGGAGCCGCCCGAGGCGTACAGGATGCCCGCGAAGAGCGAGGTATTGGCCGGGCTTTTGCCCCGGCCGACGATGGCCACCCCCGGCGCACCGCTCGAGCCCATGGGCTTCTTATGGAGAAGGCGGGCCGTGGCCTCCAGCTCCTCCAACGTCCGAGGGACCTCGACCTGGTACTGCTTGAAGACATCCTTCCGATAGATGAGGGCCAGGTGCTCGGCCATGATGGGCGGCCCCAGGATGGCGCCCTCGATCTCGACGGCGGCCCGCAGGCGGGGCAGGAAGTCCTCCCAGAGGAACTCGGGCGCGGTGAGGCTGGGGTCCTGCAGGAAGGCATTCACCGGCGCGACGCGGCCGGCGCGCACCAGCCGGATGCCGTCCAGCGCGGGCACGGTGGTGAACACGTCCACCCGGCCCGGCTCGTCCAGGGCCGTCTCCAGGAGATTCCAGAGCTCGTCCTGGGGATAGTCCTCGATCTGGAGGCGGATGCCGGTGAGCTCCTCGAACTCCGGGAAGTAGGGCGCGGCCACCTGGAGCCAGCGATTCTGGCTGAGGACGACACGCAGCGTCGTGCCCTCGAACTGCCGCCAGCGAAACGGCGCGGGCGATCCGGAGAGGAGCTGCCGGGACGCCGAGCAGGCGGCGAGCAGCAGGCATAGGGCCAGCAGGAGAAGGGTCCGCGTGGGTCGGGGCATGATCACTCCTCGTGTCCGGGCGGGCAAGATCCTCGTTCCACCGGGAAAGAGCACACCGATACGCCCCGCGGGGGAGGTCGGCGCGCTTCCGTCGTCGCGAGCTTCACAGTACGCGCGCGCGGCACGCTTGTCAATCTCCAGCCGGCAGGTCGGGAGGGGAGTCGGATGCCCGGGGCGGGCGACGGAGCGCGGCCAGCGAATAGAAGGTCCCCCGCCACAGGACGCCTCCGCGGGCGAGCGCGAGGAGCGTGGACCGGGCGATGGCGTAGACGAGCACGCCGATCCCGAGGGGAAAGAAGGCGGCGGACCAGACGGGCAGGCGCGTGAGGCGGGCGAGGGCCGCCTGGCAGCCGATCGCCAGGACGGCCGAGGCGGCCCAGAGGGCCTTCGCCGCGCCGATCGGGGCGGCGAGGAAGGGCAGAATCCCCCAGGCCACGAGGCCGACGCAGGCGGCCAGGGCGCGGCCGGCGGAGTACCCCAGGCCGGCGAAGGCGTTCTTTTCCACCCCGCGGACCACGCCGGCGAGGCCGACCTGCCAGCGAACCTCCAGGAAGTCCTCGCCGCGGACGGCGGCCTGGCGGAACCCCTGTTTCTTGACCAGGCGGCCCAGCTCCAGATCGTCTACCACCGCGTTGGCGAAGGCGCGGTGCGTTCCGATGGCCTCGTAGGCCGAGCGGCGGATCAGGTTGAAGGCGCCGATGCCGATGGAAGCGCGGGAGCGCGGGTCGCCGGCCTGCCAGGGCCTGAGGGCCAGGCCGAAGAGCAGTCCGAAGCAGCCGACCAGGATCGGCTCCCAGAATCCCAGGGTGACGAGCCTGGGGACCGCGACCAGATGATCGAGGCGGTGTGTCTCGGCGTAGGCGACGGCTGCCTCGAGGCAGTGGGGGTGAAAGACCACATCGGCATCGGTGAAGAGGAGCCAGTCGCCCCGGGCCCGCCGACTCCCGAGGAAGAGCGCATGCGGCTTGCCCAACCACCCCTCGGGCAGCACGCCGATGTGGAGGATGGTGAGGGAAGGGTGCTCGGCCCGCAGGCTCTCCAGGACGGCGCCGCTCTCGTCGGTGGAGCGGTCGTCGAGGACGATGACTTCGAGATCGGGATAGCCTTGGCGGAGGAGGGAGGGGACGGAGCGGGAGAGCGTGGCCGCCTCGTTCCGGGCCGGGACGATCACCGAAAGGCTGGGGGAGGTACCGCCGGCTTGGACCGTGAGTCGGGGCAGGCGGCGCACGCCGCAGAGGCCGATCCAGCCCGCCGCCAACCAGGCGGCCAGGATGGACCCGGCTGTGACCCATTCGAGGGTGGACACCATACGTGTGCTCGTCTGCCGCGCTCGCCGTCTCCCGGCGTGCCCGACGGGGCGAGCGCCAGCGAAGTATACTGGCCCGGCCCTCCGGCGTCCACGGATTTTCCGGTTGTCGCGCCGGCTCCCGGCCGGGAATGGCCTTGCGCCTGCCGCTTTTCGGGTGTTAGCATCCCAAAACGTCGAATAATCGGCGGCGCCATGCGTCTAAGGCACGAGAGAGAATGTCGCGCCCTCAAGGGCCGGGCGATGATCGGGGCTTGGTGGAGCGGGCAGCGCAGGGAGACCGGGAGGCGTTCGGGGCCCTGGTCCAGCGCCACCAGGACCGCGCATTCAACCTGGCCTATCAGATCGTTCGCAATCGCGAGGACGCCCTGGACGTAGCCCAAGAGGCCTTCGTCAAGGCGTATGGGTCCCTCCCAAACTTCAAGGGGGAGGCGAGCTTCACGACCTGGATCCATCGCATCGTGGTGAACGTGGCCATCGACACGCTGCGGCGTCGGCGCCGCGGGAATCCCACGCCGTATGATGACCAGCGGGCGATGTCAGAGGAGGTGGAGGGCGGCCCCACCACGCCCGACGATCCCGAGACAGCGCTGGGGGCTCGGCAGGTGCGGTCGCTCCTCAGGCGGGGAATCCAGGCGCTGCCACCGGCCCAGCGGGCCGTGCTGGTCTTGCGGGAGATCGAAGGGATGACCTACGAAGAGATCGCCCGCGCGGTGGGATGCAACCCGGGGACGGTGATGTCCCGGCTCTTCTACGCCCGGCGACGGCTGGCCCAGGTGCTCGCGGCGCACCGGGACGATCTCCGGTGAGATGAGGGGATGGACATGGCGCATTGGCTGCACCGGCTGGCGGGGTGCGGGCGGCTGCTTGCCGCCTACGCCGCAGGGGAGCTTCCCCCGGCGGAGCGGGCGCGGGCGGAATCCCGGCTGCGGGACTGTCCGACCTGCCGACGCGAGGCCGAGGCGTATCGGCTGGCCATCGGTACCCTGCGGCAGGCTCCGGCCGTGACCTTGACAGCCGACGAGGCGGCCCGGTTCTGGCCGGACGTGGCGCGACGGATCGCGCACGGGGAGGACGCCAAGGCGCGGCGTCCGCGGCCCGGCCTCCGCGAGATGCTCTGGGATCATCCCCGGCTGAGCCTGGCGTCGGCGGCCACGGCTGCCGTCTTCCTCGCGGCCGTGACGCTGGGGCAGCTCGGCTTGTGGGGTGCCTGGACGACGGGGCCGAATGGCGTCGAGGTGATCTCGGTCGACGTGGAAGAGGACGCCTCGGTGATGGTCTTTGAACTGCCCGGCAGCCTGTTGAAGGTCATCTGGGTGCTGGAAGCTCCTGAAGCTCCTCCCGCTTCCTCGTAAGGGGTGACCGAGTGAGATCATCGAGCCGATCCGTCTCGCTCATGTTCCTGCTGTTCGCTGCGGCCGCCTTCTTGGTACCTCCTTCGATCGGCTGGGCACAGGGGGCGGTGGCGCTCAAGGTGCAGGTCATCCGTGCGGCCGATCAACCGGGGGGGGTGGATCCCCGACTGCAAGCGCTGGTGCGAGATCTCCAGAAGGGGGGCTTCAGGTTCTCCATGTACAAGTTGCTGGACACCCCGCAAGGATCGGTCGGGCTGAATCAGACGTGGCGGACGGCCCTCCCGGAGAATCGTTCGCTGGAGGTGGTGCCCACCGCCATCCAGAGCGGCCAGCACGATCTCACGGTCCGCGTCCTGGGTCCGACGGGGCAAGGCCTCCTGAACACCAAGGTGCGCCTGCGGAGCGCGGGGGCACCCGTGGTCGTGGGGGTTCCGCTTCAGCCCGGGGTCCTGATCCTCGCCATCTCCGCGAATTGACGGCCAGGCTGGGTCCCTCTCTCCCGGTGTTTCTCCGGGAATTTCCTTGCACCACGTTGCGATTGAGGCTATACATAGGTCGGCCTTGAGCCGGGCCTCGGGGGCGCTGGCAGGCCATCGAGAACGCACGTGGAGACAGCCGTCGGGATTGCAGTCACGTCCTTCTTGGTGGGATTGTCCGGGGCCATGATGCCCGGGCCGGTCCTCACCGTGACGATCGGCGAGACCGCCACGCGGCTCCGGCATGCTGGCGCGCGATCCGCCGCCGGGCCGGGTCGTCGGGCGCTGGTGCGCGGGGCGCTGGCGGGGCCGCTGATCGTGCTGGGCCACGGGATCCTGGAGATCGCTCTGGTCGTGGCCGTGGTCCTGGGGCTGGGCAAGCTCCTGGCGCTCACCCCGGTCATCGGCAGCATCGGCCTCCTCGGCGGTGCGGTGCTCGTGTGGATGGCGTGGGGGATGTTCCGCGACATCCACGGGCTCTCGCTCCAAGGCGGGGCCGGGCCGTCCGAGGGGCGACAGCACCCGGTCCTGGCCGGCATCCTCACCAGCCTTTCCAATCCCTACTGGACCCTGTGGTGGGCCACCATCGGATTGGGCTACATCGCCCTGTCCATGCGACTGGGCGTCCTGGGGCTTACGGCGTTCTACGTCGGGCATATTCTCTCGGACCTGGTCTGGTACAGCGGCGTGAGCTTGAGCCTGGCACTGGGCCACCGGTTGCTTTCGGACACGGTGTATCGCGGACTCGTGGCAGTGTGCGCCAGCTTCCTCTTGGGGTTCGGCCTCTATTTCGGGTATGCTGGCGTGCGCTCGCTCCTGGCCTGATCTCATGGGAGCCGAGAGGGGGCGGAGTACCGCCGCGCCGATTCGCGGGATCCTGTTCGACATGGATGGCGTCGTGGTCCACCAGCGGTTGGACTTCGCGGCCATCAAGCAGGAGATCTTCGGCGACACGACCGGGTTCGTCCTGGAGCGCATGACCGCGCTCCCGTTGCCCGAGCGGTTGCGGGCCGAGGCGATCCTGGAGCAGCACGAGACGGCCGCCGCCCTCGAGGCCGAGCCCATGGACGGCATCTTCCCGTTCCTGACGTGGATGGAGGAACGAGGGCTGTGCCGGGGGCTGGTCACGCGGAATAGCAGGAGGAGCGTGGACCTTGTGCTGGCCCGACTCGGCCTCCGCTTCGATGCCGTGGTGACGCGGGAAGATGCCCCGCCCAAGCCGGCGCCGGATCCGGTGTGGCTAGCCTGCGAGCGGCTGGGGCTTTCCCCCGCGGACGTCCTCTTCGTGGGGGACTTCGAGTTCGACATGCTGGCCGGGAGACGCGCGGGGACGCGCACGGTCCTGCTCAAGAGCGCGGTGGTCGGGACGTCGCCGCACGCCAATCTGTGCGTGGGCTCGCTCCAGGAGCTCCGGTGCTGGATGGAAGCGCAAGCCGGGATACGCCTCGCTCCGAGGAACCCCTGATCCCGGCGTGCCATTCGAGCGCGGTGGAAGTATGCTGGTGATTCGGCCCGAGGTGGTGTGGCCGTCGGGCCTCGGCCTGGGCGCCGCCTGGCTCCACTTTGGCCTCCGGTTCCCTCTCTCGACGGCGTTCCGGCAGGGCGGCGTGCCGTCCCTGGCTGGTGATGCGGTGAGGCTCACTGCGGCGGTCGGCCTCTTCCGGGGCCGTCGGCGCCGCGCGCGTCTGGCATTTCCATAACAGGCGGCGGAGGGGCGGTAGCATGTCCCCTCCCGCCGGACCCGCCATGGCCCGAGGGCGGAAGACCCGCCGGATTCCCGAATGGATGATCGGCCTGGCCATCACGTTCGTCGTGCTGGTCCTGAGCTGGGTGCGTCCGGCCTTCCTCGACACCCTCGAGTACCAGCTCTTCGACCTGCGCCTGAAGTGGTTCGGGGCGAGCGGGCCCGTCCAGAACATCGCCATCGTCGCCATCGACGAGGAGTCGATCACCAAGCTGGGGCGGTGGCCCTGGCCGCGCTCGCGCATCACCGCCCTGGTGGATTCGCTCGCGGCGAAGGGGGCCAAGGTCATCGGCCTCAGCCTGATCCTGTCCGAGCCGGAAGAGCAGAGCGGCCTGGCCGCGCTCGCGAAGGTGGAGGAGCAGTTCCGCACCCTGGGCGCCGTCAAGGGTGGCCCCGAGTTCCTCCAGGCCCTGCAGGACATCCGGACCTCCCTGGACAACGACGGGAAGCTCAAGGACGCCATAGCGCGCGCGGGCAAGGTCCTCCTGCCCGGGTTCGGCGACCTGGAGGGGAGCCGTGGAGGGGCGCCCGCGGGCAAGAGCGAGGGCGTTCCGGAATTCGCCGCGCGGAGCGCCTTCACGAACCTCGGCATCCAGGGGGATCCGTCAGTTATTCACGTGCCCCGCGCCACGGAGATGACATGGCCGCTGCCCGCCTTGGGCGAGGCCGCGGCGGGGGTCGGCCACATCAACCGGCTGCCGGACCGGGACGGGATCAGCCGCTGGGAGCCCCTGGTCGTGGAGTACCGGAATCAATACTTCCCCCACTTTGCCCTGGCGGTGGCGGCCAAGGCCATGGGGGTGCCCCGCGAGCGCATCCAGGTCGTCTTCGGGGAAGGGGTCAATCTGGGAGGGACCCAGATTCCGACCGACGGGCAGATGCGGCTGCTGATCAACTATTACGGCCAGCCCAAGACCTTCCCGTACTACTCCGCCTTCGACGTCCTGAACGACAAGATAGCCGCCTCGGCCTTCCAGGGGAAGATTGTCCTGGTGGGAGCTACGGCCCCGGGGATCGGTGACGTGGAGCCCACGCCCCTCGCGCCCATCTTCCC